>JAVKIJ010000080.1:0-2500 GCA_031459535.1 Candidatus Fervidifonticultor quintus
GCAGCCGCTTCGCGAACGGTTTCTCCACCACGACGTCGTCCAAACACAGATACCCCGGCCCTCCATACCGCTGCACCCAGCGGATCAAGCCCAGGACCAGGGAGTGGGACGACCAGGGCAGGACCCGGAGAAGGCGATTGAGGGCATCGTGGGCCCGAGCTGGCAGGACAGTGGCGATGCGCACGGCGGTCTGGCTCGTGTCCAAGAGAATCAGGCCGGCGACGTACAGCGCCATCAGCTCAACGACGTGGCGTGGCCGACCTCGCCCCATGCCCAGGGCCCTGAGGATGGTGGTAATTTGCTCCCAGAGGTGGCGGGTGCTAGGATACAGGCGGGACACCACGAGGGATCACCCTCTCCGACGTCTGCTCTGTGCGTCACACAAAGCCTTCGTCGGGCGGTGTCCCAACTCTTTTTCAGGTCAGCGCTTCAGGCCGTTCTTGGAGCCCGTGCGTAACTCCTGCTTCTAAAATAAAAATGTCTTGGATGAGACCATTCACCTTATTGCTTGTTTCTTGTGGCTAGACATTTGAACATGCCGCCTAACTCCTGATTAGACCGACCAGTCTAACACCCCACCGGCGTCAGCCTAAGACAACAGCGGGCCGCACGACGCTCCGCCGCCACGGTCCGACCGGACTGCGTCTCGGCCATCCCACTCACACTCCCTTGGGGGGTATTATACTGCGCCGCCGGTCAGCCTAGCATCCCGCACCGGCCTGCCTGCCGCCCCCAGCCGTGGACGGCAACCCGTCCATCGGGCTCCGTACGCCCCTGCCGCCTCGGTTCAAGTTCAAGACATGCGTGTAGACCATCGTCGTCTTCACGTCCTTGTGCCCGAGCAACTCCTGGACCGTGCGGATATCGTACCCGTCTTCCAGGAGGTGTGTGGCGAACGAGTGCCTGAAGGAATGGCAGGACGCGTGTTTGGTCACCCCCACCCAGCGGATCGCCTCCTTCACCGCCCGCTGGATGACCGACTCGTGCAGGTGGTGCCGGTGGCGCACGCCCGTCGAAGGCTCCACGTAGTGGGTTGATGCTGGGAAGACCCACTGCCAGGCCCACTGGCGGTCGGCCCCTGGGAACTTGCGGGCAAGGGCGTCCGGCATCGGCGCCCGACCCAGGCCTCGCGCCAGATCCTTCGCATGCTGGCGGCGGATCCGCTCGAGATGAGCTTGCAACTGGCCAGCCACGGCGGCGGGCAACATGGTCACCCGGTCCTTGCCGCCTTTGCCGTCGCGGACGGTCACCTCGTGCCGCTGGAAGTCGATATCCTTGACCCTCAGACGCAGGCATTCGAGCAGGCGCAGCCCGGACCCGTAGAGCAGCGCGCACACCAGGCGCGGGGTGCCATCGAGACAGTCCAGTATTGCGCCGACCTCCTGACGGCTCAGGACGACCGGCAGCCGGCGGGGTCGGCGCGCCCGCACGACCCCTTCGATCTGCCCCAATGGTCGGCGCAGCACATCCCGGTACAGGAACAGCAGCGCAGCCAGGGCCTGGTTCTGGGTCGCGGCGGAGACACGACCCTCCACAGCCAGGTGTGTCAAGAACCGGTTGGCCTCCCCCTCGCCCATCTTGTCCGGGGCGCGCCCGCCGTGAAACGCCACAAACCGCGTGATCCAGGCCAGGTAGGCCTGCTCGGTCCTATGACTGTAGTGCCGTGCACGGAGGGCCTGATGCGCGCGGTCGAGGAGACAAGCGGGCGGCGCCGTCTCAAGAGTCCCCGCATCGGCTGACGCACGGTGATCGCCGTTGGCCCCTGTGGTCCGAAGTGCCGGATCAACCTCAACCGGGTTGCCGCCAAACAGCGCCCGCAGGCGTGCCAGGGCCCCATCGGTGTGGGGGATCGTCCAATACGTGCCGTCGGGATCCCAGCGGCGGCCGGGGATGGTCTTGATCTTCGCGACACCCTCCGGGCTGTAGGGCAGGCGCACCACGAGCCTGTCCGTGTCTCCAGGTTCGATCCGAATCACACGCATGGCCGCCTCAGGGGGCTCGAAGGGCGCTGGGCGACAAGACCGTCCGCTCGTCGAGGAGCGCTCGCTTGCGAGGATGCCAGGAGCCTACGGCCTGAACGAACCGCGTGTGGGACGCGGCGAGCACGTAGAAGCGCCAGTAGTCGGCGTCTCGTCTCGCGCTGGGATTGTGGACCCGCCCGCACCGGATTCCGAGCAATTCAAGCAGGTCATGGGTGTGAGCCAGGTCGGCGTGATGCTTCTGGACGAACTGAACGTAGAACCGGGCACGGCTGTCTGCCGGCACCCCGCCTTCGGCATCGAAGTAGCCACGAACGAACGCGGCGGCTTCGGCTATCGTGCGGACCATTGCCGAACGCTCAGGGCGCCAGGTCGTCTCGATCACCCAGACGCGTCGAGCACCCTCGCGGTAGGTCCAACTGCGCTTCCCGAGTCGTCCAAGAAGATCCCCGAGGACCCGGAGCCACCGAAGGTCGGCTTGGGCGATCCGAAGCGTCCTGTGCAGTCGGTTGAAGGTACCA
>JAVKIJ010000080.1:5000-14044 GCA_031459535.1 Candidatus Fervidifonticultor quintus
GGCGTGTTCTTCATCTCGGGCACGGTCCTCACGCGGATCGGCCGTGAGCGCAAGACCCAGCCGGAACACCGGCGGGGTGGGCGCAACGCGCTGCAGGTCGTCTGTACGGGTGGCGTGGGCGCCGGCGTCGCCACGTTGTGGAGCAGCAGCCTGGTGCCCGACCCGGTGCGGATGGCTCTCTACCCTGCGTTCCTCGGCAGCGTGGCCGCCGCCGCGGCGGACACGTGGGCCACCGAGGTCGGCACGCTGTACTCCCGACCTCCCCGGCTGATCACGACCTGGCAGAAGGTGCCACCGGGCACCTCAGGGGGGATCACCCTGCTCGGGACTGTCGCCGGGATGGCTGGCGCAGGCCTGGTGGCTGCCACCGGCGCCTGGGAGCAACCAGGGATGGCTGCGGCCGTTGCAGTCGCGGGCACCCTTGCGATGTTGACCGACAGCCTGTTGGGCGCCACGGCGCAGGCCGTCTACCGGCACCCGGACGGACAGGTCACCGAGGAACCCGGAGCTGGCGCGTCGCTCGTTCGCGGGTTGCCCTGGCTCACAAACCCGATCGTCAACCTCCTCGCTGCGCTCGCCGGCGCTTGGCTGGCCGCCCTGCTCTCCCGGTAGCTGGCCCACCGGCATTGGGAGCCACAGGGCGGCACCTGTACGCGTCAGTGCCGGAAGTGGCGCTCGCCGGTGGCGACCATGGCCAGACCGAGGCGGTCGGCCGCGCCGATCACCTCCGCGTCGCGCACCGAGCCGCCGGGCTGGATCACCGCGGTCACCCCGGCGGAGGCGGCGGCTTCGACCCCGTCGGCGAACGGGAAGTAGGCGTCGGATGCGGCCACGGCGCCGCGGGCCCGCTCGCCCGCCTTCGCCGCGGCCAAGCGGACGCTGTCCACCCGGCTCATCTGACCCGCGCCCACCCCGACCACCTGGCGGTCCTTCACAAAGACAATGGCATTGGACTTGACGTGGGCGCAGACCGCCCAGGCAAAGCGCAAATCCTCCCACTCGGCGGGCGTGGGTGCGCGGCGGGTCACCACACGCCACTGCGACTCGTCCCGACCCAGGACGTCGGTGTCCTGCACCAGCAGGCCTCCCTGGACGCTGCGCAGGTCCAGCCCGCGCGCCGTCGGGGTGGGAGGGCCCGCGCGGAGCAGGCGGAGGTTCTTCTTCGAGTGCAGCTCGTCCAGCGCCTCGGGCGCAAACGAGGGCGCGATGATCCCCTCCAGGAACAGCGCACCCATGGCGCGGGCGGTCGGGGGGTCCACCTCGGCGTTGGCCGCCACAATGCCGCCGAAGGCCGCCAGCGGATCGCCGTCGCGCGCGCGGACGAACGCTTCGACCGCGGTGGGCGCGGTCGCCGCGCCGCAGGGGTTGGCGTGTTTGATGATGACCACCGACGGGATCGGCAGATCGCACACGAGGCGCCATGCCGCGTCCAGGTCAGCGATGTTGTTATAGGAGAGCGGACGCCCGCCGATAACCTCGGCCCCGACCACGCCGCCCGCCCCCGCGCCGGCACCGACGTAGAGCGCGCCACGCTGGTGAGGGTTCTCGCCGTACCGCAGGTCGGTCTTCTTGGCGAACGTCAACGTGAGCCGCTCCGGGAACGGCGCCTGCCCCGCCGCCTGTTGGAAGTAGGCGGCGATGGCGGCGTCGTAGGCCGCCACCCGCGCGAAGGCGTCGGCCGCCAGCCGCAGCCGCATCGCTTCGGGAACATAGCCGGTCTCGCGGAGCGTCGCAATGACCTCGGGGTACTGCCGGGGGTCACACAGCACCGTCACACGAGCCCAGTTCTTGGCCGCGGCGCGCAGGAGTGTCACACCGCCAATGTCAACCTCTTCCACCGCGGCGGCCATCTCGGTCCCCCGCTGCACTGCTTCCTCAAAGGGGTAGAGGGTCACGGCGACCAGATCAATCAGGCCGATGGCGTGCCGGCCGATCTCTGCCAGGTCGCGTGGATCGTCGCGCGCGAGCAGCCCGGCATGGATGGCCGGGTGCAGGGTCTTCACCCGGCCGCCGAGCAGTTCGGGGAATCCGGTCACCTGTTCCAGGGACCGCACCGGCAGCCCGGCCTCGCGCAGGGCGCGGGCGGTGCCGCCGGTCGAGACGATCTCCATGCCGAGGTCGTGCAGGGCACCCCCGAGCTCTGCGATGCCCGTCTTGTCCGCTACACTGAGCAGCGCCCGCTTCGCCTTCACCGTTCGACTCCTCCCCCCGGCCGCCATATCACTCGTCCGCCGGTGAGCTCGAGCCGGCCCCGGGCCCACCACCGGACCACTTCGGGATAGAGCCGCCGTTCCTCTGCTTGCACGCGGGCCGCCAGGGTCTGCGGCGTGTCGCCATCGAGCACCGGAACCGTCGCCTGGGCCACGATCGGCCCGCCGTCAGGCACCTCGTTGACCACATGGATCGTGCAGCCGCTGATGGCGGCCCCCGAAGCGAGCACCGCGCGGTGGACGCGCTCGCCGTACATGCCCTTCCCGCCGAACGCCGGCAGCAGCGCGGGATGGGTGTTGAGGATGCGCTGAGGGTAGCGCCGCGCAAACGCTGGCGACAGGATGCGCAGGAACCCGGCCAGGCAGATCAGGTCGGGCCGCTGGGCGTCGATGGCGGCGGCCAGCGCGTCCTCGAAGGCCTCGACGGTACGGCCCCGGTGATCCACCAGCACGCTGGGAACCCCGGCCCGGCGGCCGCGCTCGAGCGCACCGGCGCCGGGCGTGTTGCAGACCACGGCCACGACCCCCACACCCTCAGGCGATCCGACAGGCGGGAAGGCGTCCATCAGGGCCTGCAGCGTCGTTCCGCTGCCCGAGGCCAGCACCACGACCCTCGTCACGGGTGATCAGCGCTCCGCATCAATCCAGATCGACGCCTCTGGGCCCCGCTCGGACCTCGCCGATCTCGAACGCGGCCACCCCCGCCGCCTCGAAGTGGTCGACGGCCAGGCGGGCGTCTGCGGACTCGACCACCACGATCATCCCGATGCCCAGGTTGAACACCCCGATCATCTCGGCCTCGGGGATCCGACCGTGGTACCGGAGCCACTCGAAGATGGCTGGCTCGGGCCATGTACCGGTGATGTGTGCCCGACAGTCCTCAGGCAGGACGCGCACCAGGTTGCCGGGGATCCCGCCGCCGGTGATGTGCGCCACGGCGTGCACGGGAAGGCGTGCGGCGAGTCCGAGCACAGCCGGCGCATAGCAGCGGTGCGGTTGCAAGAGCGCCTCCCCCAGCGTGTAGCCCAGCGCGGGAACGCGTTCATGGAGGGAGGCCCCGGCGGCCTCCAGCACGCGGCGGGCCAGGGAGTACCCGTTTGTGTGCAGGCCGGTCGAGGCGAGTCCGATCAGGCGGTGGCCGGGCCGGACCGTCTGCCCGGTGATCAGCGCGCCCGGAGGCGCGACCCCGATCATGGTACCCACCACGTCGTATGCGTCGGCCTCGTAAACGCCGGGCATCTCCGCGGTCTCCCCGCCGAGCAGCGCCACGCCCAACTGGCGGCAGGCCGCGGCCACACCCACCAGCACGGCCCGCACGACCGCAGGGGTAATCCGGCCCATGGCGATGTAGTCCAGGAACGCCAGGGGGCGGGCTCCGGTGGCCACCAGGTCGTTGGCACAGTGGGCCACAATGTCGGCGCCGACGACCTCGTCGCGGTCGAGCTGACGCGCGAGCACCGTCTTGGTCCCTACACCGTCGGTGGTGGCCACCAGCATGCGGTCTGTCCCGCCGTCGAGCCTGATGGCGCCCGCAAACGCCCCGAGGCCGGCGACGACATTGCCTGCGTGCGTGGACGCGATGATCGGGGCCAACCGCTCCAGCAGATCGGCCTTGGCGGTGACGTCCACGCCCGCGTCCCTGTACGTCAATCCCTGGGTGACGGCGGACCGATCCGCGGCCGCGCTCATGGCTGCCCGGTGAGGGCCGAGGCCAGCGCGAGGGCGTCGAGCGCGGATCGGCCGGCCTCCTCCTCGGTGGGCACGCGGGTGGGGTAGCGGCCGTCCAGGCACGCCATGCACAGCGTCTCGGCCGGCTGGCCGACGGCTTCCACGAGGCCAGCCTGGCTCAGATACCCGAGGCTGTCGGCGCCGATCTCCTCGCGGATCGCTTCCACGTCGAGGCGCGCGGCGATCAACTCGCTGCGGGTGCTGGTGTCGATCCCGTAGTAGCACGCGTAACGAATCGGCGGCGACGAGATGCGGACGTGCACCTCGCGGGCGCCGGCCCGACGCAGCAGCCGGACGATCCGTCCCGAGGTCGTGCCCCGCACGATGGAGTCGTCCACCAGCACCACGCGGCGCCCGGCGATGACCTCGATATTGGGGTTGAGCTTCAGACGCACGCCGAAATCCCGCACGGACTGATCGGGGGTGATGAAGGTCCGGCCGATGTAGCGGTTCTTGATCAGCCCCACCTCGAACGGCAGCCGGGCGACCTCGGCGAAGCCCATGGCCGCCGACGTCCCCGAATCCGGCACCGCGATCACCACGTCGGCTGGAGCGGGATGCTCGCGGGCCAGAATCCGGCCCATGCGCCGCCGGGCCTGGTGGACGTTGCGGCCGCGCAGCACCGAGTCCGGTCTCGCGAAGTAGATGTATTCGAAGACGCAGTGGGCCGGCCGATCCACGGGCAGCACCTGCTGGGCGCGGAGACCCCCGGCGTCGATGACGACCATCTGGCCCGGTTCGACCTCGCAGACGAGCTCGGCGCCCAGGTGGTCGAAGGCACAGCTCTCTGAGGCTAGGGTCCAGAACGAGTTTCCCCGGCCCACGGCCAGCGGCCGGATGGCGTGCGCGTCGCTGAGCCCGAACAACCGGCCCGAGGCCAGCGCCGCCACCGTGTAGGCACCCTCGATGCGGCCCATGCAGTAGGCGATCGCGTCCTCGATGGTGGCCACAGGCGCCCCGGCGATGAGGTGCGCGATGACCTCGCTGTCGGTCGTTCCCTCGAAGTGGACGCCCCGAGCCTCGAGCTCCCGCCGTAGGTGCGGCGCGTTGATGAGGTTTCCGTTGTGGGAGATGGCGACCGGGCCCCACCGCGACGCGGCGACGAACGGCCCGGCGTTCTCGACGCGGGCCGAGCCCATGGTCGCGTATCGCACGTGCCCGACCGCCGCGGGCCCGCGCAGCGCCGCGATGCGTGCGTCGTCGAAGACCTGGGAGACCAGGCCCATGCCGCGGTGCAGGTGCACGTCACCGTGCGCCATCGAGGCAATGCCCGCGCTCTCCTGCCCTCGGTGCTGGAGGGCGTAGAGGGCGACATGCACCCGGGACGCCGCCGGCTGGCCGTCCAGGCAGAAGACACCGCTGACCCCGCACTCTTCCTTCCAGGCGGCCTCGCCGGACGCCAGCGCGTGCAGCATCACTCACACCTCCAGGCTGTCGTAGGCAGCGATCATGGCATCCAGCGGCATCTCCACCTGTTCGCGATCGTCTGGCAGCGCAGGTGCTTGCGGGTCCCCGGGTGGAGCGACCATGCGCAGGGCGCGCCCGCCCGCACGTCCCACTACCGCCAGCGGCACCTCCCGGGCGCGCGCCAGCGCCTCGAGCGTCCCGATGGCTGAGGGGTCCACCGACACCACGAACCGGCCCGGCCCTTCGCCAAACAGCGTGCCGGCATCGAGCGGCAAGATCACGGCCGCCCCTCGACCGCCCAGGATGCACGCCTCGGCCAGCGCCACAGCGAGCCCGCCGTCGCTGACGTCGTGGGCCGAACGCACCACGCCGTCCCGCACCGCCTCCCGGATCAGTCGGATCGCGCGGGTTGTCGCGGGGACCTGAGGATCTGCCGGCCTCCCCCGCAGGGTGCGCGCGAGGCAGCGCACATACAGGCTCGAGCCGAGCGCGGGGGCGGTCCCACCGATGATCACGACGAGGTCGCCGTCTCGGACGAAGCCCACCGCCGGGAGCCGCGAGACATCCGGGACCAGTCCGGCCATGCCGATGACCGGCGTCGGCCAGACGGCCCGATCGCCTCCGCTCCCTTCGGCCTCGTTGTAGAACGACACGTTGCCGCTGATGACCGGCACGCCCAGGGCGTCGCACGCCTCGGCAATGCCGCAGACGGCCTCGCGGAACGCCCAGAAGATCGTCGGCCGCTCGGGGTTGCCGAAGTTGAGACAGTCCGTCACCGCCACGGGCTCTGCGCCCACACACGCCAGGTTTGCCGCCGCTTCCAGCACAGCCAGGGCCGCGCCGCGGCGCGGGTCGAGCGCGCACCAGCGCGCGTTGCCGTCGACCGACAGCGCGATGCCCAGTGGGGGGACTTCGATCAAGCGGAGCACCGCCGCGTCTGCGCCGGGGGTCACCACGGTGCGGACGCCCACCATGTGGTCGTACTGCTCAAAGATCCGGCGCTTGGTGGCCACATCAGGATGCGTCAGCATGCGCCGAAGGGCCTCGGTCACCGCCACCTGGGGCAGGGACCCGGCCTCCAGCGTCCACGCAGCCTGGAGCCTCTTCGGGGCTTCGGCCGCCGGATCGTAGGCCGGCGCGCGTGCCAGCGCATCCGGCGGTAGGTCCACCACGGGTCTGCCGTGCGCGGTGACGATCAGGCGCGGCTCCGCCGTCACCGTCCCGATGACGGCAGCAGCCAGTCCCCACCGCCGGTAGATGGCGGCCACGCGGTCGGCGTCACGCTGGCCCACCACCAGCAGCATCCGCTCTTGGGACTCGCTGAGCAGGATCTCGTCGGGCCGCATGCCGCGCTCGCGCAGCGGCACCCGGTCCAGGTCAACGGTCATCCCCACGCCGCCGCGGGCAGCCATCTCACTGGCCGCGCACGTCAGGCCGGCTGCGCCCATGTCCTGAAGCGCGACGACCGCACCGGTGGCGAGCGCTTCCAGGGTCGCTTCGATGAGGAGCTTGCCCGTGAAGGGGTCGCCCATTTGCACCGACGCCCGGTCCTCGGACTCGCGTTGCTCGTCCAGCTCGATCGAGGCAAACGCCGCGCCGCCGATCCCGTCTCGGCCGGTCCGGGCGCCGACGTAGAGCACCGCGTTGCCGGGCCCAGAAGCCGCGGAGGTGGCCACGCGGTCTGCCCGCACCAGCCCCAGGCAAGCCACGTTGACGAGGGGGTTATCGCGGTAGCAGTCGTCGGCCAGCAGCTCCCCTCCCACGGTGGGCACCCCGAGGGCATTACCGTATCCCGCAATACCGGCCACAACACCGTTGCACAGGCGCCGGGCCCGCGGTTCGTCCAGCGGCCCGAAGCGCAGCGAGTCCAGTAGCGCAACGGGCCGCGCACCCATGGCCAGCACGTCCCGGATGATGCCGCCGATCCCGGTGGCCGCGCCGTTGTAGGGATCCACGGCGCTGGGATGGTTGTGGCTCTCCATCTTGAACGCGATGGCCCAACCTCCGCCCACGTCCACCGCCCCGGCGTTCTCGCCTGGGCCGGACAGCACACGCGGCGACCACGACGGCAGCCGCTGTAGCACCTTCTTCGAGTGCTTGTAGCCGCAGTGCTCGGACCACATGACGCCGAACATGCGGGCCTCGATCGGGTTGGGTTCCCGACCCAGCCGCGCGCATACCTCGCGATAGTCCCGGGCGGAGAGCCCGGCCCGCGCGGCCGCGTCGGCGGTCGGGAGGGCCCTCATCGCACGGCCTCCGCCACCCGCTCCGCCACCTGGGGCCGCCGCGCGTCCAGGCAGGCGATGACCGACTCGAACAGGCGCCGGCCGTCCTGGGAGCCCAGGAGCGCCTCGGACGCGCGCTCGGGGTGGGGCATCAGGCCTACCACGTTGCCCGCGGCATTGGCAATGCCCGCGATGGCTGCCGCCGAACCGTTGGGGTTTGCTTCCGGGACCACGCGGCCCCGAGAGTCGCAATACCGGAAGACCACGCGGTTGGCGGCTTCCAGCGCGGCGATCATGTCGGGTGGGGCTAGGTAGCGTCCCTCACCGTGCGCGATCGGCATACGCAGGACCTCGCCGGCGACCAGCGCCGACGTGAACGGCGTTCCGGTGGACTCCACTCGGACCCAGGCGGGCATGCAGCGGAACCGCAGGCTCAGATTGCGCATCAATGTGCCAGGGAGCAGCCCGGCTTCGGTCAAGATCTGAAAGCCGTTGCAGATCCCCAGGACCGGGCCGCCGGCCTCGGCAAATCGGCGCACGGCGGGCATGATCGCTGCGGTGGCGGCCACGGCCCCGGAACGCAGGTAGTCGCCGTAGGAGAAGCCGCCGGGCAGCACCACGGCGTCGACGCCGTCCAGCGACCGGTCGGCATGCCAGACCGCAACGACCTGCTGCCCCAGCACGGACCGCAACGCGTGCACGCAGTCCCGGTCGCAATTGGACCCGGGGAACGTCACGACACCCCACGTCACGACGACGCCTCCAGTTCCTCGATCTGCCAGGTCTCGATGAGAGGATTGGCCAGGAACCGCTCGCACATCTCGCCCACCTTGGGGCGCATCCGTTCGGGCACCACGAGCTGGACCACCTTGCCCATGCGGACCCGGTCCACGTCATAGGCCAGCGCGCGCAGGCCGCCTTCGACGGCCTGGCCCTGCGCATCCAGCACGCCGGGCTTGAGCATGATGGTGACGCGAAAGCTGGGCATCTAGGCGATCTCCTTTCCGGTCAGACGCCGGTATGTCTCCAGGTAGCGCTCCCGTGTGGCTGCGACGACGTCTGCGGGCAGGGGCGGCGCGGGTGGTTCCCGGTTCCACCCGATGGCCATCAGGTAGTTGCGGACGAACTGCTTGTCGAACGGGACGAGCTGTCCGGCCCGGTACGCATCGGCGTCCCAATAGCGCGACGAGTCGGGCGTGAGCGCCTCGTCAATGAGCGTCAGCTCAGCGCGCCCACGATCACCGACGAGGCCGAACTCGAACTTGGTGTCGGCCAGCACCAGGCCCGCGGCCTCAGCATGGGCGCGGGCGTGTTCGTAGAGCGCCAGGCTCGTCTGCCGGAGGCGTTCGGCGAGTGCTGCGCCCACAAGTCGCGCCACCTGGTCGAACCCGATGTTCTGATCGTGGCCGCCTGAGGCCTTGGTCGCCGGCGTGAAGATCGGCTGCGGCAGGGGCGACCCCTCGCTCAGGCCAGC
>JAVKIJ010000081.1:0-14032 GCA_031459535.1 Candidatus Fervidifonticultor quintus
ACGAAAGCAACAGAGCACCGCCAGACGGCTGGAGGAGAGAGGCTCGGCCAGCCCGTAGAAGGAAAGCCAGAGGTCGGAGTGAGCATCATGCTGTGCATTAACATTCGAATTTCAGCATCCTGCTAGGTCCGCAGTCGGGGATCCAGCAGGTCGCGCAGCCAGTCGCCGCAGATGTTGAGGCTGAGCACGACGATCATGATGGCCAGGCCCGGGAAGGTCGCCATCCACCAGGCGTTCCGCAGATAGGCGCGGGCCTCACTGAGCATGGCACCCCACTCCGGCACGGGCGGCTGCGCCCCCAATCCCAGGTAGCTCAGGCTCGCCGCGACCAGCAGAGCGATCCCCATGCCGGCGGTGGCCAGGACAATGATCGGCGGGATCATGTTGGGCAGCACGTGCCGCAGGACGATGCGGGTGTCCGCGGCGCCCAGCGCCCGCGCGGCTTCCAGGTAGTCCAGGCCCCGCACCCCCAGGGTGACCCCTCGGGCCGTGCGGGCGTAGACCGGCACGCCGGAGACACCGACCGCGACCATGGCGTTATAGAGGCTCGGGCCCAGCATGGCCAGGATGGCCATGGCCAGCAGGATCTGTGGGAAGGCCAGCAGTACCTCCATGACGGCCATCGACAGGCTGTCGATGCGGCCGCCGTAGAATCCCGCCAGGAGTCCCACGGACGTCCCTCCGACGAGGGAAATCCCCACGGTGACCATGCCGACCTGCAGGGAGATCCGCGTGCCGTAGATGACGCGGCTGGCGATGTCCCGCCCGAGCTCGTCGGTGCCGAAGGGGTGTCGGGACGACGGAGGCTTCAGCACGCCGCCGGGGATCAGTGCATACGGGTCGTGGGGAGCGATCAGCGGCGCGGCGATGGCCACGACCACGAAGGCCGCCAGCACGGTCATCGCGCCCGCCACGATGGGTCGGCGACGCAGGCGCCGCAGCGCCACTTCCAGGGTCCCACGCGGCGGAACGAGGGTGCTCACCGGTAGCGGATCCGGGGGTCCAGACCGGCGTAGAGCACGTCCACCGTCAGATTCACGAAGACATACAGCACGGCGACGACCAACACGATGCCCTGCACTACGGGGAAGTCCCGGGCCAGAATGGCGTTCACGGCCAGCCGCCCCAGCCCCGGCCGCGCGAATACGGACTCCACGATCACCGCACCCGCGAGCTGGCTGCCGAACTGCAGCCCGATGATGGTGAGCACAGGGATCAGGGCGTTGCGCAGCGCGTGCCGGTAGACCACGAGCCGCTCGGCCAGCCCTTTGGACCGGGCCGTCCGCACGTACTCGTGCCGGAGGACCTCCAGCATGCTCGAGCGCGTGATCCGCGCCAGCACCGCTGATGCCGGCGCAGCCAGCGTGGCCGCCGGCAGGACCAGCGCGCGCAGGCCCTCGGCCTGGGTGATCGGGAACCAACCGAGCTTCAACGAGAAGAGCAGGATCAGCAGGAGCCCCGACCAGAACGTGGGCATGGACAGCCCCAGTAGCGCGAACGCCATGGCCGCCGAGTCCACGGTGGGCCGCGTGGTCGTGGCGGCCGCGACCCCCACGGGCACACCCACGCTCACGGCCAGCGTCATGGCAGCCAGCGTCAGGGTCACCGTGGCAGGGAGGCGATCGCGGATCTCGTCGGACACCGCGCGGCGGCTGCGGATCGAGGTGCCCAGGTCGCCGCGGACGACCCGTTCCGCGAACCGGAGGTACTGCACGACCAACGGCCGATCCAGCCCGAGTTCGCGGCGCAGTTCAAGGACGCGCTCCCGCGAGGCGAACTCCCCCAGCATGATCTGCACCGGGTCGCCCGGGGTCAGGCGGAGCATCAGGAACGTGGCGAGCGTGACGCCAAACAGGGTCGGGACGAGCAGGAACAGCCGCCTGGCAAGATACGCCCGCATCCTGCTCGTCCCGAACGCCTAGCGGGCTGCGCCGCGCTCAGCGCAGCGATGCGTCGTTGAGGACCACGAACCCGTCTGGATGGACCCTGGCCCCCATGATCGTCGGCTGGATGGCCACGTAGTTGGTGTTGATCCACAACGGGACCCACAACGCCCTGTCCACGATCAGCTTCTGGATGTCCCGGTAGATCTCCAGGCGCTTGCGCTGATCGGTCTCGGAGCGCGACTCATCGATGAGCCGGTCCAGCGCCGGATCCCGGTGATGGCTGAAGGTCAGACCGGTGCCGATGTTCTTCGAATGGAACCAGAGCTGCACGATGTCCGGCGAGGTGTATGTGTAGCCCATGAGGGTGGCCTGGTGTTCACCGGCGCGCAGTTTTGCCAGCAGCGTTCCGAACTCGAAGGTCTGGATCTCCATCTGGATGCCGAAGGCGCGCAACTGGGCCTGGATGATCTGGGCCGACCGGCCCCACGTGTCAATGGGCGCGCGGAACAGCGTGAACTGGAAAGGCCGGCCATCCTTCTGGAGCGAGCCGCCCGACGTGGGCTGCCAGCCGGCTTCGGCAAGTAGCTTGCGGGCTTCGGCCGGATCATAGCCGGGGGCATAGCCCACAATGCCCTCCCAGTAACCCCAGATGGACGGCGGGAGCGGCCCGTGGGCCACCTCGCCGAGCCCCTCCAGCGCAATCTGCAGGATGCTCTTCTTCTCGATGGCGTGGTTGAGAGCCCGGCGCACCCGCAGGTCGTTGAAGGGTTCCCGCGTCACGTTGAACTCCATGAAGAGCCCCACACCCTTGCGGAGGAACGAGAAGAACTGGTACTTGTTGGTCGCCTGCAGCCGGCGTACGTCGGTGGGCGGCGCGGCCGCGGGCCAGAAGACGTGGATCTCGCCCCGTTCGAAGGCCGCCACCTGGGCCGCCGACTCGGGCATGATGCGGATCACGACCCGTTCGAGGTAAGGAGGGCCGGCGTGCACGTGGGCCGGTCCCCACTGGTAGTCAGGGTTGCGGGCCAGGATGATCCGGTCTGCGCTGCGCCATTCCTGAAACCGAAACGGCCCTGTCCCCACCGGGCTGCGGCCGAAGCGATCGCCCAGTTGCTGCACGGCCTGGGGGCTGACGATCATGGCCCGCGGGTCCGTCAGGTTGTCGAGGAACGGCGAGAACGGCTCCTTCAACCTGATGACGACTGTGCGCGCGTCCGGGGCCGCCACGCTGGCCACCGGACCGAAGAGGGCCGCAGCGATGGGCGACTTTGTCTCGGGCGCCAGGGCCCGCTTCACGGTGAACTCTACGGCCTGGGCATTCATTGGCGTCCCGTCGTGGAACTTGACGCCGTCCTTCAGTTGGAAGGTCCAGGTCAGGCCGTCACGGGACACGGTCCAGGCCCGCGCCAGAGCCGCGGTGTAGTTGCCTCTCAAGTCCTTGGTGATCAGGGTGTCGCCGAGAAACCGCATGATGTGGCCGGTGAGCGCCGCGCTGGTCTTCTGCGCGTCCAGCGTGTCGGGCTCCTCGGTCGAGACCAGCACGAGCTCGCCGCCCGGCCGGGGCTGGGCCTGCAGCGGGGACAGCGGAGCCAGCAGCACGACTGCAAGGCCGATCAGAGCCAACCGGCCGGGTGTTCGCCGTCTCGTCATCGTGCCACCCTCCTCGCATGGGGGTCAGTTAGACATTCTCCACCACCGCAGGCGCCCCCCTGCCGGGGCATTCATCCGGCACCGCGTCCAGTCTCACCTCTTCCCCTTCCCTCAGCACGCCGACGACCACCAGTATGCCGGGCGGCTGCGCACCCAGGGCTCGCTGGAGATCGTCGGCGGACTCGATTCGGGTGTCGCCCAGGCGGACGAGCACGTCTCCCGGCCGAAGCCCTGCGCGCGCGGCCGCAGAGCCCGGTGCGATCTCGGCCACCCACACGCCTCCGCGGCCAGGAAGCCGGTGCCGGAGCAACAGGCCCCGCTCCAGCTCGATCGTCTGGCCCACCACCCCCAGGTAGGCGCGGCGCACGCGCCCCTCGCGCAGGAGCTGTGAGGTCACCCACTTCGCGGTGTTGATGGGGATGGCGAAGCAGATACCCTGCGAGAACGCAATGATCGCCGTGTTGATGCCGATCACCATCCCCTGGGAGTCTACCAGGGGGCCGCCGGAATTCCCGGGATTCAATGCGGCGTCGGTCTGGATCACGCCCTCGATGAGTCGGCCGGTCTGGGCACGCAGCGTCCGGCCGAGCGCGCTGATGACGCCCGCCGTCACCGTCGCCTGAAATCCCAACGGATTGCCGATGGCGACCACCAGCTGTCCGACGCGCAGGACCGCCGAATCACCGAGATGCGCCGCGGGCAGCCCAGAGACCGGGACGCGCAGCACGGCCAGATCGGTGTGGGGGTCGAGCCCCACTGGGTGCGCAGGCATGCGTCGGCCGTCGGGAAGGTGGACTTCGAGACAAGCGGCGCCCTGCACCACGTGGTTGTTGGTCAACACGTACCCGTCGGGCGCGATGACCACGCCGCTGCCCGCGCCCCGCAGGTCTGGCACCCCTTGCATCCGGCGGCGGGCTGCGCGCCCCTCCACGATAATGCTGGCAACCGATGGTCCAACCCGCTCTGCGGCCCTGATCACTGCCTGCGAATAGGCGTCCAGGGCGTCGGCGTCGCTGGACGGGAGCACGGCCGTAGTATGGCTCACCGGTGTCTCACCTCCGCTCGCCAATGACCACGCTCAACTCGCGGGGCTCGCCGCCGCGCAGGATGCGCACCGGCACGGCTGTGCCAATGCGCTCTGCCGTGAGCAGGCCGAACAGGTCCTGGAGATGGCCAATGGGCTCGTCGCCGACTGCCAGCATGACGTCGCCGAGCAGCAGGCCGGCAGCCTCCGCAGGGCTCCCGGGCTCGACCGAGACCAGCAGGAGCCCCACCTCCTGCCCCAGGTCTCGGCAGAGGCCGACCGGCAGGCGGACGGGCTGGCCGCCGATGCCGAGGTATCCGCGGCGCACACGGCCGTGCGCAAGCAGGGCGTCGGCGACCCGCCGCAGTGTCGGTAGCGGCAACGCCAGGGCGGTCTGCCGCAGGAGCCCCGTGGTCTGCATGCCCAGCACGCCGCCCGACGCGTCCACCGTGGCGCCGCCTGAGAACCCGGCCGCTGGTCCGCTGTCCAGCTCGAGATACCGGTCGATCGCCGCGCCGCCTGGCGCGCGCCAGGCGTCCGCTACGGCAGTCAAGATTCCGAGCCTCGCTCGCACCGCGCGGCCGGGGCGCCCCAGGCTCACCACGAGGTGTCCGGTGCGGGCCGTCCCAGGTTCCACCCAGGTTGCGGGCGTCAGGCCGGTGGCTCTTGCCCGTACCAGCGCCACATCGGTGCTCGGGTCGCGGCCGACGGGCACGGCCGTCACGGTTCGACCGTCGGCCAGCCCGACGCGGATCCCTTCCTCGTGTTCGATCGCGTGATCGGCGGTCACGATCAGGCCATCGGACGACCAGGCGATGCCACTCGCCGGCAGTCTCCGGCGTGCCTCCACGCGCACGACCGACGGGCCGACGGCCTCGACGAGCGACGCGAGACCGTCGGACAGGTCCGAAAGGATGTCCATGAAACGCTCACCTCCCGCCCCCAGTGTCCGCCGGATGCCGACCGCGCGCATCACCTGATCGGGGAGGTCGTGGCGTGGGTGCTCCGATCCGTTGAAACGATCAGAAAACGATGAGCCCCAACCGCGCAGCACGCGTGACGGCCTCGGTGCGGCTGTGCGCGTCAAGCTTCCCAAGGATGGCGTCGACGTGGAAGTTGACCGTGTGCTCGGACAGACCCAGCCTTCTCGCGATACCCCTGTTGGGCAGGCCCTCGGCCAGCAACTGCAGCACCTCCAGTTCGCGGGGGGTCAAGTCCTCGGCCCAGGCGGCGGGCTCACGCACACGCACCGGCCGCGCCACAGCGGCGAATGCGGGTGCGAGTACCACCAGGCCGCTGGCCGCGGCGATCAGGCCGGCGGCGAGCCGCTCTCCGCTCGCGTCACGCGGCAGCACGCCGCGCGCGCCAGCCCACAGCGCTGTGGCGGCGTCCGCCGGGGTGGACACGAGGGCCAGCACGGGTGGCCCCAGTGTCTCGAGCGTCGCCACCTGCTCCGCCACCCCGGCAGGATCTCCTCCGGCATCGAATAGGATGACATCCGCGCCGGATACCGGCACCGGTGCCCAGGCAAGATCGGCAGGACCGGCCTCGCCGGCGGCGGTCATCCGCGCGTCGGCTCGAACCAGTGCCGACAACCCGGCGCGCACCAGCGGATCGTCGGCCACGACGAAGACGCGGAGATCCACGGCCTCTACGCAACGCCCCGCGCGCCGGCCGTATTCCGCCTGCGCCACCGTGCCCGGCAGGCGCGGGCGAGGGCGGGCGCGAGGAAACCGAGGAGATGATCAGGAAACTCCCTGCGGAAACCGTATGAGGAGGGCGTCGTGAACATCGTGAGGATCGACCCGACCCGGGCGCGGCCGGCCGCGCAGCCGGAACACTTCGACGGCACTGTGCGCATGCAGCCGCTCTACGAGCCCGACCGGGACGGCGAAGAATCAGAACTCGTCGCCGTCTTCTTCGACGCGGGCGCCCGAACCACGCCCCACACCCACGACAGCCACCAGGTGCTGCAGGTCGTCTTCGGCCACTGCCTGGTGGTCGTCGAGGACGACAGACAGATCGCCGGACCCGGCGACTTCGTCATCGTCCCGCGCGGCACCTGGCACTGGCACGGGGCGACCCGCGAGGGTCCGGCGTGTCACATCTCGATCAAGCTCCCGGGGCGCACCCACTGGGGCGTCCCGAGGCGCAACTGGGCCGCGGGCTAACGCCGCAAGTCTCCGCGTAACAGCGTCGCCGCCACCAGGAAGGCCTGTTGGACGCCCTGGGGCAGCAGGCTGATGTCAAGCGACTCGCCCAGGGTGTGGACACCATCGCCCTTGGCGATACCCAGGCAGACTGCGGCTGCACCGTGGCTGAGGGGGACGTTGGCATCCGTGCTGGCCGACTCCCATCGGAGGGGCGCGCCCACCTGGGAGGCAGCCTCCTCGACGAGCGCGATCAGCGGATGGCCCGGGGGCAGCCGGCCGCCGGGGCGTTCGCCGAGCACCTCCGTGCGGGCCCCGACGCCCGAGGCGGCGGCGATGGCAGCCACCAGCCGGTCGATGGTGTCGCCCAGCCGGGCCAGCTCTCCAGGGTCTTCGGAGCGCATGTCGAGCACGAGACTCGCGTCGGCCGCGATGGTGTTCACCGTGGTCCCGCCGCGGACAATGCCGACGTTGTACGTGGTCTTGGGCTCGGCGGGAACCCGGACCTGCGCGATCTGATCGATCAGGCGGCCCAGGGCGTGCACGGCGCTGGGCTCGCCGAAGTTGAGCCAGCTGTGGCCGCCTCCGGCCCGGTAGGTGACCTCCAGGCGGCGGGAGCACACCCCGGTGTGCACGGCGCGGTTGAAGGTGGCACCCTCGAGCACGATCCAGGCATCGACTCTCTCGCCGTACCGCGCCCACAACGCCTTCATCCCTCGCAGGTTGCCCAGGCCTTCTTCTCCAACGTTGCCAGCGAGGATGAGCGCGCCGCGATCCGGGAGGTCTCGAAGCGCCACGCCCAGATGGAGCATCGCGGCCACAGCCACGCTGTTGTCGCCGATGCCAGGGGCGAACAACCGGGTGCCTTCTCGGCGCACGGTGACGGGCACGCCCTCGGCAAAGACCGTGTCCAGGTGCGCAGTGAGCATCACCGTCGGACGGTCGTCCCGGCCGGGGAGCTCGCAGATCACGTCTCCCTCCGCGTCGGTCGCCGGCGTCCCCAGGCCGACCTCCTGCATGCGCCGGGCGACGTGCGCGGCGCGGCGCGACTCGGCAAATGTCGGCGCCGGCACCTCACAGATGGCGATGGCGTCGGCGACGATGGCGTCGGCCCCGGCGTAGAGTCCCCTCAGGAGCCGCACAACGTCCGGCGTCAGGTCAATGAGAGCCACCGTGGTCCCCTCTTGTCCAGACATTGCTGCCCGACTGGCTAAGGGCGCGGATGAGGCGGTCTTCTCGCTGGCGGAGGGGTTCTCCTCGGCGACGCGGGGCTCCCATGGGCAGGGGGTAGCGCGGGGGCGGCCGAATTTCGGCCAGGAACCGCCAGGTGGGCCAGCCACAGTCTGGGGGCGCGGGACATGCAGATCCTGGTGGTCAACCAAGTTGAGGTCGAGGCCCTCCTGTCCATGGAGGCCTGCATGGCCCTCATGGAACGGGCGCTGGCCGCGCTCGCTGCCGGTGCGGCGCTGGCACCGCTGCGCAGTATCATGTGGCTGCCGGGCCGACTGGGTGCCCTGGGGACGATGCCCGCTTACGTCGACTGGCTGGGTACCTTCGGCGCCAAGATCATCAGCGTCTTCCCCGGCAACTATGGCACCGAGTTCGACGCCCACCAGGGCGCGGTGGTGCTGTTCGAGGCCACCCATGGCCGGCCGGTGGCCTTCGTGGACGCCACCGCCGTCACCGCCATCCGCACCGCCGCGGTGAGCGGCGTCGCCACCGAGCACCTGGCGCGCGAAGATGCCGGCGACCTGGCCCTGCTGGGATCGGGTACCCAGGCGCGGACCCACCTGGAAGCCATGCGGGTGGCCCGGCCGCTGCGGCGCGTGCGGGTGTGGAGCCGCACGCAAGCGCACGCGGTCCGTTTTGCCCGCGCCGAAGGCTCCCGGTGGAACCTGCCGATCGAGGTCGCCCCCACCGCGCGGGACGCCGTGGAGGACGCCGACCTCATCTGCACCACCACCGCGGCCGCCGAGCCGATCCTGCACGGGGAATGGATCTCGCCCGGCGCCCACATCAATGCTGTCGGTTCCAGCGTGCCGTCGGCCCGCGAGCTCGACGCGGTCGCCGTGGCGCGCTCGCGTCTGTTCGTCGACCGACGGGAATCCGCGCTGCGCGAGGCCGGCGACTTTCTGCTCGCCCGGGGCGAGGGCCGCATCGGCGACGACCACATCTGCGGTGAGATCGGCGAGGTCATCCTGGGGCGCGTGCCCGGCCGCACCGCTCCCGGGGAGATCACCCTGTTCAAGTCAGTGGGTCTGGGGATCGAAGACGTTGCCGCGGCCCACCACGTGTATACCCGGGCGCTGGAGACTGGCGCCGGTGTCCGGGTCACGCTGGGGGGTGGACACGGGGAGCGGAACGTCGGGAGGAAGTGAAGAGGGGCGGCCCATCGGTCGAAGGGGCACGCGACGCGATCACGACCTATCCACTGCAGGTAGCAGGTGGTGCGAGCGCCCCCGTCATATCAGTACGTACAGCCTGTCTTGCGGGAGGAGTGGTCCATGAGCAACACGCGCCGGTGGGTCACCTGCGGGAGCTTCATCGCGCTCCTCGTGGCGCTCGTGTTCGTGCCACTCGGAGTCCGAGCCGCGCCAACTCAGGGCGGCACGCTGGTTGTGGGGCTGGACCAGGAACCCCCGACCCTCGATCCACATGCGTCGCCCTCGGCGGTGACGTACCAGATCATCTCGAGCGTCACAGAAAACCTGCTGTATCAGGGCCTGGACGGCAAGTTAGTGCCCTGGTTGGCGACGGGGTACAAGGTGTCCCCGGATGGCAAGTCGTTCACCTTCACGTTGAGGACCGACGTGAAGTTCTCCGACGGAGCTCCGCTGACTGCGGACGTCGTCAAGTGGAACTTCGACCGGATCGTGAATCCCAACTTCAAGGCTGGCGGTGCCTTGGCCGCGCTGACCGGGTACGTCGGGTCTACGATCATCGACGAGCACACGGTGCAGGTGAACTTCAAGGCGCCGTATGCACCGTTTCTGACTTACGCGGCTGGCGGCACCCTCTCCCTGATCTCGCCCAAGAGCACGCCTGCCCAAGGGGATACCGTGAACCAGAAGCCCGTGGGCAGCGGGCCGTTCATCGTGACCGAGTACGTGCCCAAGGATCGCATCGTTCTCTCGCGGAACCCTCAGTACAACCGCCAGGCACCCTGGAGTGACCACGCCGGCCCGCCCTATCTCGAGAAGGTCGTCTTCCGCATCGTTCCCGAGGTCGGCACGCGGACGACAACGGTGGAGACAGGCGAAACCCAGATGATCAGCACCTTTGCCATGCCCGCTGCGGTTCTGACCCGGCTGTCGGCCAACAGGAATCTCCGAGTCGACAGAAACCCGTACCCCGGGGCGCCCCGCATCTGGCTGTTGAACGTTCGGATGCCTCCCACCGACGACGTGAAGGTTCGCCAGGCCATCAACTATGCCGTCAACCGCGTCGCCTTCGCGGAGTCCCTCTACAAGGGGTCCGGCGCCCGCGCCTTCGCGCCGCTGACGATGCACATGCTGGACGATCCGTCGCTGCGCACCTTTTACCCCTACAACCCGTCCAAGGCTGCCCAGCTGCTCGACGAGGCGGGGTGGAAGATGGGTCCGGACAACGTCCGGCAGAAGGACGGCAAACCCATGACGCTGGTGATCAACTCCATCAATTACGGTGCCGGCAACTGGCCCGAGGTGGAACTGCTGCAGGGCTGGCTGCGCCAGCTGGGGATCGACGCGCGCATCAAGAGCCAGGCACGGCCGCCGTGGTACGAGGACAACTACCGCTGCGCGACCAACGGGCCGGTGATGTTCCTCCGGTCGGTGGACTGGGACGGCCTGTATGCGCTCTTCGGCTCAGCCAACATCGGCGGCAACTTCAACTGGTCCTGCTACGCCAACGCCGAGGTGGACCGGCTCCTCCAGCAGGGCCGCACCGAGTTCGACCGGGCCAAGCGCCGGGCCATCTACCTGAGGATCGAGCGCATCCTCCTCGAGCAGGCGGTATCGGTGCCGCTGGTGGACGAGTTCTCGGTCTGGGTGATCAGGAACAACGTCAAGGGAACCAAGTACAACTACCCCGCCTATCCCGTGCTGAGCGACGTCTACCTGGAGAGATAGCCGCTGACGAGGGGGCCGCAACCGCGGCCCCCTCCCCGCCCATCGGCACCCATGCTCCGCTACGTGACAGCGAGGCTGGCGGTTACCATCCCGGTGGCCGTGGGCGTGACGCTCGCCGTGTTCTCCATGCTGTTCCTCATTCCCGGCGACCCCGTCAAGATGATGCTGAGCGAGTTCGTCACGAACCCGGAACAGGTGGAGAAGATGCGCTCGCAGCTCCACCTGGACGAGCCTTTCATCAAGCAGTATGGCCGCTTTCTCTGGGGCGCCCTCCATGGAGATCTGGGCACCTCCATCCGCTCCCGCCGCCCGGTGACGACCGAGATCGTCGAAGTCCTGCCCAGTACGGTCCAACTGGCCGTCAGCGCCCTGGCCTTCTCCGCGCCATTCGGGGTCACCCTGGGCTCCGTGGCCGCCATCCAGCAGAACTCGTGGTGGGATGTAAGCTCGATGCTGGTGGCGCTGCTAGGCGTCTCGTTCCCCTCGTTCTGGGTAGGGCTGCTGCTGATCTTCGTCTTCTCGCTGCACCTGGGCTGGTTTCCGGCCACCGGCGGTGGAGGTCTCGCACACCTGGTCATGCCGGCTGTGGCGCTGGGGCTGGGCGCTGCCGCTATCATCGCCCGCCTCACGCGATCCAGCATGCTGGACGTTCTGCGGATGGAGTACATGACCACAGCCCGGGCGAAGGGCCTGGCCACTCGGGCTGTCATCCTCCGTCACGGATTGCGCAACGCCCTGATTCCCATCGTGACGATCTTCGGCCTCCAGTTCGGCAACCTGCTCGCAGGGACGGTGATCATCGAAACCGTATTCGGCCGGCCGGGTGTGGGACGGTTGCTCGTCGGGGCGATCCTCAACAAGGATTTCCCCCTGGTGCAGGGCGTGGTGTTCTTCGTGGCCATGTCCTATGTGCTGATCAACCTGGTGGTGGACATCGTCTACGCCCTGATCGACCCCAGGGTGCGGTATGGCTGAGGCCGAAATCGTCCTGGCCGTCCGGGCCCCCCGCACGCGGTGGGGTATGCTGGCACCGCGCATCCGCCGGCACAAGGGACTGCTGGTCGGGCTCTCCGTGCTGGGTGCGCTGGTGCTGGTCGCCACGCTTCAGAATGTGCTTGCTCGGGAAGATCCCACCCGCATCGACATGGCCGCCGCCCTGCAGCCCCCTGGCGCCAGTCACCTCTGGGGAACCGATCAGTACGGCCGCGAGGTCTGGAGTCGGGTCATCCACGGCACCCGCATCTCGTTGACCGTGGGGATCATCTCTGTGGGGATTGCGGCGTCCGTTGGCACCACAATGGGGCTGGTCAGCGGCTTCTACGGCGGCTTGATCGACAGCCTCCTGATGAGGCTCATCGATGTGATGCTGGCTTTCCCGGGCATTCTCCTGGCGCTGGCCATTGTGAGCGTCCTTGGTCCCAACCTGCGCAACCTGATGCTCGCCGTGGGCATCTCAGGGATTCCTGCGTACGCCCGACTGGTCCGCGGCTCCGTGCTCGTGGCGCGGGAGCAGACCTATGTGGAAGCCGCTCGCGCGGTCGGTGCGCCGTCCGGTCTCATCGTCTGGCGACACGTCCTACCCAACGTCGTAGCTCCCATCATCGTGACCGGCACCCTGGGCCTCGGCGGCGCTATCCTATCGGCGGCCGCCCTGTCGTTCATCGGCCTCGGCAGTCAACCGCCGACCCCAGAGTGGGGACGCATGCTCAGCGAAGGGCGGGATTACCTCCGCGACGCCTGGTGGATCTCGACGTTCCCGGGGGTCGCCATCATGCTCACGGTCCTCGCCATGAACCTGTTGGGCGATGGTCTGCGCGACGTGCTGGACCCCAGGCTGCGGATCTGAGGAGGTGTGGAATTTATGAGGGATACGGTGCTCATCGAGGAAATGACCTGGGTCGAGGTCAGGGAGGCCATCAAGAGCGGCAAACGTCGGGTCATCGTCATGCTCGGCGCGATGGAGCAGCACGGCCCGCACCTCCCCATCGGGACAGATACGTACCTGGGCTACGCCGTCGGGGAGCGTCTCGCACGGCGCCTAGGGGATGCGCTGATGGCGCCCGTGGTCACCCTCGGCTACTCGGTCGGCCATCTGCCCATGGCTGGAACCGTGAGCATCGACGAAGCGACGCTGGAAGCCGTGATCCGAGACGTCTGTCGTTCGCTGGCCCACCACGGCTTTGCCGAGATCATCCTGCTGTGCAGCCATGGAGGCAACTACCGGGCGGTGCGCAACGTACTGAGCGGGCTGCGGGCCGCGCATCCCGGGACGCGAATCTCCGCCCTCACCGACTTCGAGGAGTGGTTGGAGCAGACCCGGCGTTTCGCGGCGGCGGAAGGGTTGGATATGGCGCGGCTCGGTGTGCACGCCGGGCAGGGTGAAACCTCTCTGATGCTCGCCCATCGCCCCGACCTGGTGCAGATGGACAAGGCGTGCGAAGGCTTCCTCGGCGACGCGTCCATCCGGTGGCGGTCGAAGGTCCCTCCACCGATGGACACCATGAGCCCGACGGGCATCCTGGGGGACGCCCGCGGTTCAACGGCAGCTCTGGGCGAGAAAATGCTGTCGCTGCGCGTCGAGCGCCTCGCCGAACTGATTGAGGCCGGCGCCCTGGCCGGGGCGTAGATGGTCGGGAGGCGTCCTCAGGCCACTGGTGCCTCCAGTCGTTCGAGCGTCTCGGACGCGCTCCGTTGGATGGTAATCCAGTCGGTGTGGACCCGATCCCACTCCTGGATGGAAAACCCGTGTTCCTCCATGAACGCCCGAATGCGCGGCGCCTCCCAGCCCAACACATCCTCAAGGACCGGAATGAGGACGCTCATGGCATCATCGCTCAGGACCGTGCGCTTGGCAATCTGCGCGATGTGTCTGGACTCGGACACGGCGATGGTGAATCCCTCGCGCCGGTTGACGTGCAGCATCACGTGAATGTCGGAGTTGCCATCGCCCACGTAGACCACACGATCCCGGCTGACGCCAAGCTGGGCCTGGAGCCCGTCGAGCACGGCAACCTTGCCATATCCCGCCGGCACCTGAATGATGGACGCCACTTCCCCTGAAGACGGGTCGTAGCGGAACCGGGTGCCGAAGATGTGATCGGCGGGCACCATGCCGTCGAGCGCTGAGTGGATGACTTCCTCCGGCGCCGCGGAGACCACGTAGAAGTCGAAGCGGCACCCACCGACGCCCGTGCCGAGCAACTCGACCAGGTA
>JAVKIJ010000082.1:0-12924 GCA_031459535.1 Candidatus Fervidifonticultor quintus
CCGACATGCGCGGCAATGTGGACACCAGACTGCGCAAGCTCGCTCGAGGGCAGGTCGACGCCCTGCTGGTGGCCGCCGCAGGCCTCGCACGGCTGGGCCTCGATCACCGCGCCGCCGAACGGCTCGATCCGGCGGTGATGCTCCCCGCCGTCGGCCAGGGTGCGGTGGTGGCGCAGGTCCGCAGCGACGCTAGCGATCTGCGCGCGCGCCTGGCGATCGTGGATCACCTCCCGACTCGCGCCGAGGTCGAAGCCGAGCGTGCGCTCCTCGCGGCCCTGGGAGGCGGCTGTCAGCGGCCGATCGCCGCGCTGGGCCGGTGCGACGGCAAGCGCCTGGTGCTGGACGGCGCCGTGCTCGAGGCGGACGGCACGCAGATCGTGCGCGAGCGCATCGCCAGCGACGCCGCGCACCCCGCCGAGGCTGGAGCAGCGCTCGCCCGGCGGCTGCTGGCCCTGGGCGCGGGACGGTTGTTGGTCGAGGTGGCCCGTTGAGCGACGCGCTGCCCCTGGCGGGCTGCCGGATCCTGGTCACCCGACCGCGTGCTCAGAGCCGGCCACTGGTCCGGAGGCTGCAGGCCCTGGGCGCCGAGGCGCACGTTGTGCCTGCGATCAGCATCGAGGCCCCGCGCGCCGGAGGGCCGCTGGACCAGGCGCTGCTCGGCCTGGGCGACTATGACTGGGTGGTCGTCACGAGCGCCAACGGAGCGCGGGCCTGCATCAGCCGCGCCGGGAGCCTCGGCGTAGATCTGAGTGCGACCCCGCCCCGGTGGGCCGCCATCGGCCCGGCCACAGCGCGGGTGTTGCGCCGGGCGGGCGTCGCCGTGGCCATGACGCCGTCGCGCTTCCTCACCGAGGCCATCGCCGACGAGCTGCACGACGTGCGCGGGAGGCGCATCCTTCTGCCGCGCACCGAGGCGGCACCGCCTGGCCTCGCCGAGGCGCTCCGGAGGCGTGGTGCGGCGGTTGACGAGGTGGCCGCCTACCGCACGGTACTGGCGCCGACGCGCTCGCAAGCGCGCCTGTGCGCGCTGCTCGACGGCCGTGGGGTCGACACGGTGATCTTCACCAGCGCCTCCACGGTCCGCGGGCTGCTGCGGCTGCTCGGTGACCGCCGGGATGCGCTGCGCCAGATGGACATCGCCTGCATCGGCCCGGTCACCGCCGCGGCGGTGCGCCAAGAGGGATTTGATCCCTCCGTGGTCGCCGAGGAACACACCGTCCAGGGCCTGGTATCCGCCCTGGTGTCGTACCACACGAGACACACGAGAGGAGCACAGCATGCCCCAGACCGCGCTGCGCGCTAGCCTGATCCGCCGGCCCCGGCGGCTCCGCCGCACGGCCGCCCTGCGCAACCTCGTCCGCGAGACGCGGCTCCATCCCGGAAGCTTTGTGGCGCCGCTGTTCGTCCGGTCCGGACGCGGGGTGCGCGAGCCGATCCCTTCACTGCCGGGACAGATGCGCTTCTCACCCGACGAGCTCGGTCGCGAGGTGGAGCATCTGATCAGCCTGGGGATCGGTGGTGTCCTGCTGTTTGGGATCCCCGACGAGAAGGATGCACAAGCCACAGCGGCCTACAGCGACCAGGGGATCGTCCAGCAAGCCGTGCGGGAACTCCGCCGCCGGCACCCATCGGCGGTCATCATGACCGACGTCTGCCTGTGCGGGTACACCGATCACGGCCACTGCGGGGTGGTGCGGGGCGGAGAGATCGACAACGACGCGACGCTGGCGCTGCTGGCACGGGTGGCCACGTCGCACGCGGCCGCCGGCGCCGATTTCGTCGCGCCCAGCGCCATGATGGACGGGCAGGTCGGCGCCATCCGCGAGGCGCTGGACGAGGCCGGCTTCACCGAGGTGGCCGTGATGGCCTATGCGGCCAAGCACGCCTCGGCCTTCTACGGCCCCTTCCGAGAGGCAGCGCAGTCGGCGCCGCAGTTCGGCGACCGGCGCGGCTATCAGATGGACCCGGCGAACCTGCGCGAGGCACTCCGCGAGATCGAGCTGGACGTCTCTGAAGGCGCGGATATCGTGATGATCAAGCCGGCCCTGGCGTATCTCGACGTGATCCGGGCAGCGCGCGAGGCGACCTCACTGCCCATCGCCGCCTACTGGGTCAGCGGCGAGTACGCCATGCTCAAAGCCGCCGCCGCGAACGGCTGGCTGGACGATCGCCGCGCGGTCCTGGAGGTGCTCACCGCGATCCGCCGGGCCGGCGCCGACATCATCCTGACATACGCGGCGGCCGAGGCGGCCCGCTGGCTGGCGGAGGGTGAGCACTGATGGACGAGACCTGGCGATATGTGCACGTCCTGGCGCTCAAGCTGGACGCGGCGTGGCGGCGGCTGCCCGCGGACGTGCAGGCCAGTGAGGCCGAGCAGTTCCAGCGGGCGGCTGAGGCGGCGGCCGAACGGGTACGCACATTCACGTACTCGACGGTAGGGATGCGCGCGGACTGCGACCTGTTGCTCTGGCGGCTGGGCCCGTCGATCGAGGCCCTCGAGGAGACCGCCGCGGGACTCCTGATCACGGGCATGGGCCGCTCGATGACGGTCGCGTACTCGATGACCGGCATGGTCCGGCCATCCCAGTACGTGAAGAAGCCCACGGTGCAAGAACAGGCCATGTTCGAGGGTCGCCGCCAACGCTACCTGATCGTCTATCCGTTCGTGAAGACCGCGGACTGGTATCTGCTCGACCGCGACGAGCGGCAGCGGCTGATGAACGAGCACATGCGGGTCGGACACCGGTACCCCATGGTCCAGCAGCTGCTGGCCTACTCGTTCGGGATGGACGACCAAGAGTTCATTGTGGCGTACGAGACCGACGATCTGCCAGCGTTCCAGGACCTCGTCTACGCCCTGCGGATGACCGAGGGCCGCAGGTACACGGTACGGGACACGCCCATCCTCCTTGGGATCCACAGGCCGCTGCGCGCGATCCTGACGCTGCTGGGCGCGCCGGCTTCGGCCGAGGTGCGGGCATGACCAGGCAGCCCTCGTACGAGGCGGTGCGCGCGGCGCAGAGTGGCTACGTGTTCGATCGGGCGCCCATGCTCCTCTATTGGGAGCTGACGCGGGCGTGCGACCTGGCGTGCAAGCACTGCCGGGCGGAAGCAGTGGTAGACCGCGACCCCGACGAGCTCACCACCGGTGAGGCCCAGGCTCTGCTGGAGCAGATCCTCGACTTCGGCGCCCCGTTCCCCCATGTGGTGTTCACCGGTGGAGATCCGCTGAAGCGACCCGACCTCTACGAGCTGGTGGCGCACGCGCGCACGCTGGGCATCGGCGCGTCGCTGGCACCGTCGGGCACCACGCTGCTCACACGGGACGCGATCCGGCGCCTCCGTGAGGCGGGCATCCAGAGCATGTCGCTGAGCCTGGACGGCTCGAACGCCGACCGGCACGATACGTTTCGTGGCGTCCCCGGCTGCTTCGACACCACCATGGCCGCGGCCCGCTGGGTGGCCGAGGAGGGCCTGCCGCTCCAGATCAACACGCTGGTCACCGACGAGACTGCGGCAGACCTGCCAGCGATCTACGAGCTCCTCTTGCGCATGTCCATCGAGCGCTGGAGCCTGTTCTTCCTGATCTCGGTCGGGCGCGGCACCGCCCTGCGCGAGCTCGACCCGCACGCCGCCGAGCGTCTGATGCACTGGCTCTACGACCTGATGCAGACCTCGCCGTTTGCCATCAAGACCACCGAGGCGCCGTCGTTTCGTCGGGTCGCCTTGGGCCGGATGCGCGCCGCGGGGTGGGACGGCGCACAGATCCGCCGCAGCAGTATCGGTCGGGGATTCGGGATCCGCGACGGCAACGGCATCATGTTCGTCTCGCGCACCGGTGAGGTGACCCCCTCGGGATTCCTGCCGCTCCCGGCGGGGAACGTGCGGCGGGAGCGCATCGTCCATCTCTATCGCCACAGCCCGCTGTTCGTAGCGTTGCGGGATGTGTCCCGCTTCGCGGACCGGTGCGGCCGGTGTGCCTTCAACTGGATTTGCGGCGGATCCCGCTCGCGAGCCTTCGCCCACACCGGCAACGTCCTGGCCAGCGATCCGCTGTGCCCGTACATCCCCCCATGATCGACCGCTTCCTGCGTGCCTGCCGGGGCGAGCCCACCGACTGCACGCCGGTCTGGTTCATGCGGCAGGCCGGCCGGTCCCAGCCCGAGTATCGGGCGCTGCGCGAGCGGTACTCCCTGCTGGACCTCATCCGGACTCCGGAGCTGTGCGCACACGTGACACTGCGGCCCGTGGCGGAGCTCGGCGTGGACGCCGCCATCCTCTTCTCCGACATCACGCTCCCATTAATGGGCATGGGCGCCGACGTCCAGATCGTCGACGGCCGCGGGCCGGTGGTCGCGCGCCCGGTGCGCACAGCCGGCGACGTGGAGCGGCTGCGGCCCTTCGAGCCGGACCGCGACATCCCGTTCCTGCTCGAGGCGATCCGCCTCATCCGGAGCCAATCCCGCGTGCCACTCATCGGGTTCGCCGGCGCGCCGTTTACGCTGGCCAGCTACCTGATCGAAGGGGAGGGCTCGCGCGAGCTGTACCTCACCAAGCGCATGCTGCTGGCTGAGCCGCTGCTGTGGTCGCGCCTGATGGATCGTCTCACGGACGCGACGCTGGCGTACCTGTCCGCCCAGGTCGGCTCGGGCGTCCAGGCCGTGCAGGTCTTCGATTCATGGATCGGGGCCGTGGCGCCTCGGGACTACGAGGCGGCCGTCCTGCCCCACATGCGACGGCTGTTTGCCGGCCTGCGGCCGCTGGGCGTGCCGGTGATCCACTTTGGCACGGGCAGCGCCGGGCTGCTGTCGTTGATGGCTGGCGCAGGAGGTGACGTCATCGGCGTGGACTGGCGCATCCGGCTCAGAGAGGCCTGGGCTCGGATCGGTGGGGCCGCCATCCAGGGCAACCTCGATCCCACCACCCTCCTGGCTCCGTTCGAGGTAGCTGCGGCAGCCGCCCGCGACATCCTGGACGACGCCGGTGGCCGGAGGGGGCACATCTTCAATCTCGGGCACGGCGTGCTGCCCCAGACCCCTCGGGACTCGCTGAGGCGGCTGGTCGACCTCGTGCACACCTACGCGCCCGTCCCGGCCGCAGGCGGACGATGATCGGCGTCCTGGTCATGGCCTACGGGACGCCTCGCGGCCCCGCGGATCTGGAGGCCTACTACACCCACATCAGGCGTGGCCGGCCGCCGTCTGCGGAACTGCTGGAGGAACTGGCCGCTCGCTACCAGGCCATCGGCTGGTCGCCGCTGACCGAACTGACGCAGCGCCAGGCCGACGGCCTGCAGGCGCGGCTCGAAGCGGTGAAGCTCGGCCGGTGGCGCGTCTACGTGGGCATGAAGCACGCGTCGCCGTTCATCGGTGATGTAGTCCGCGCCATGGGCGCCGACGGCGTCGCCGAGGCAGTGGGGGTCGTGCTGGCACCGCACTACTCGCGCATGAGCGTCGGCGCCTACATCGCCGCCGCGGAAGCAGCGCGCCGGGCGCTGGACCGACCGTTTCCCGCCCGGTACGTCGAGCGCTGGGGAGAGCATCCCCTGTTCGTGGAGGCGGTGACCGACCGGCTCTGCGCGGCGCTCGCCCGGCTCCCCGAGGAGATCCGGGACCGGACGCCGGTGATCTTCACCGCCCACAGCCTGCCCGAGCGCATCTTGACCTGGCACGATCCCTATCCCGACGAGCTCCGGCGCACGGCGGCGGCGGTGGCCGCGCGCGCCGGCGTCCGGACCTGGACGCTCGCCTTCCAGAGCGCCGGTCGCACCGCCGAGACCTGGCTGGGCCCGGACGTGCGGGAGGTGATCCACCGGTTCCATGACGGCGGCGTCCGCAGCGTCGCGGTATGCTCCGTGGGCTTCGTCACCGATCACCTGGAGGTGCTCTACGATCTGGACATTGAAGCGCGCCAGGTGTGCGAGGCCCTGGGCGTACAGTACGTGCGCGCCGGATCGCTCAACGACCACCCGCTGCTGATCGAGGCCCTGGCCGACCTGGTGCAACACCACGCGGTGCCCCCGCCGGCCGAGCTGGCAACACCCTGAACCTGCGATGTTGACTCCGCGCATCGTCATCGTCGGAGGCGGCATCACCGGGCTGGCCGCAGCCCATGCGTTGGTCACCGATCCGCACGTCCGCCGCCTCGGCTTGCGCTGCACCCTTGTGGAAGCGGAGCCGCGCCTAGGCGGCAAACTGCAAACCGAGCGCATCGACGGGTGCCTCGTTGAGAACGGCCCGGACTCGTTCCTGGCCACGAAGCCCTGGGCAGCCGAGCTGTGCCGCACGGTCGGCCTGGGCGATCGCCTGGTGGGCACGCTGCCCGGCCGCACCGTCTACGTCGCCTACCGGGGCCGCCTGCACCCGCTGCCCGAGGGCCTGGCGTTTGGCGTGCCGACACGGTTGTGGCCCGTGGTACGCAGCAGCCTGCTGTCGCCGGTCGAAAAGCTACGCGTCGCGACCGACCTCCTTCTCCCGCGCCGCGACGGCACCGAGGATGAGACCATCGGTAGCCTGCTCCGCCGGCGGCTGGGCGGCGCGGTCGTGGACCGCCTGGCCGGTCCGCTGCTGGGCGGCATTTATGCCGGGGATCCCGACCAGCTCAGCGTGCGCGCCACCTTTCCGATGCTGGCCGAGTGGGAGGCTGCGCACCGCAGCCTGGTCCTCGCCGCCCTCGCCCGGCGCCGCAGATCGAGGGTCGTGCTCGCGGCCGGGGGTCCCAGCCCGATGTTTCTGAGCCTGATCGGCGGTGTGAGCGAGCTCGTCTGCCGGCTCCAGGCGCTGCTGGGCGACGTCGAGATCCTAACCGGCCGCTCGGTCACTCGGCTGCAGCGGCGTCCGGGCGGCTACAGCCTGACACTAGACGACGGCACGGTGCTGGACGCGTCGGCGGTGCTGCTGGCCGTCCCGGCCTACGTGGCTGGCCGGCTACTGGAGCACCTGGCACCCACGGCCTCGCGGCTGCTCTGCTCGATCCCGTACGTCTCGACCGTGGCCGTCACCCTCGGGTACCGGCGCGCTGATCTCGCTCACCCGCTCGACGGCCACGGCTTCGTCGTGGCGCGGGGCGAACCCCTGGCGATCACGGCGTGCACTTGGCTGTCATCGAAGTGGCCGAACCGCGCGCCCGCCGACCGGGCGCTGCTGCGGTGCTACCTCGGCGCGGCGGGGCGAGAAGCGATCGCAGAGGAGGAAGACGACCAGCTCCTCACCCTCACTCGCGCAGACCTGCGCGTAATGATGGGCATCGATGCGGAGCCGCTCTTTGCCAGCGTGGCGCGCTGGAAGCGTGCCATGCCCCAGTACCTGCCCGGCCACCTGGATCGGCTGGCCGACATTGAGGCCGATCTGGGCAGACTGCCCGATCTGGCCATCGCCGGAGCCGGATACCGGGGAATAGGCATCCCTGACTGCATCCGCCAGGGGACCGAGGCGGCCGGGCGGCTGGCCAGGTACCTTGCCCGACAGCCCGCCGCCCTCTGACCCGATCCGGCTCGCTCAAGTGGGCCTCCAGGACCCGCTGGAGGCGGGGCTGACGTGGGCGCACCCCACCCACGGTCAGGGGGCCCCCTCGACCTGAAAGGCGTCAGGTATGTGTTCGATAGCCACCACCTGACCTCTGGGGCCCAACAGCACTGCCACGGCGTCGAACCGCACCGGGCACGAGCCCAGGCCGTTGGCCTGCAGGAACCGCGCGGCCAGCCGCGCCAGCCGGCGTTGCTTGCGAGCGACGACGGCTTCCGACGGATGGCCAAACCCCTGCCCGATGCGGGCCTTCACCTCGACGAAGACCACCAGACCCGCCTGCCTGGCGACCAGATCGATCTCGCCGAAGCGGGACCGGACGTTTCGGGCGAGCACCCGGTATCCCCGGGCCTCCAGCCAGGCGGCGGCCGCCCGCTCCCCCACCCGGCCGTGGACGGCCAGGCGAGAGGCCCTGGAACCAGCCGGTGGTGCCATCGCTCCCCTTCCCTGTCATCGGCGGAATTTTCGCTGATTGCAGGGCAGTCCAGCAGGTGCCGGGCCGTAGAAGACTAACGATTCCACTGAAACCATCAGGGGGAGGGAGTGACCATGCCCGATACGGTGCGTCTAGTGGACTACTACTACGTGATGACCAGTGACAAGCCAGGCGAGGGCGCTCGCATGCTGAGCCACCTCAGTGAGGCCGGTGTCAACCTCATGGCGGTCCACGGCTTCCCGAGCGGGCGGCGCGCACAGATCGACTTCGTGCCTTCGGATGCGGCCGCGTTCAAGGCCGCGGCACGGAAGGCCGGGTGGAAGCTCGTCGGACCCAAGAAGGCGTTCGTCATCGAGGGCGACGATCGCGTCGGCGCGCTCGTGGACTACTTCACGAAACTCTCGGCGGCGAAGATCAACGTGACCGCCTCGTCTGCGGTTGCCGCTGGCATGGGACGGTTCGGCGCCATTCTCTGGGTCAAGGCGCGCGACGTGAAGCGCGCGGCCAAGGCCCTGGGCGTCGGCTGACGGCGCGCCGCCTGCGGCGCCCGTCAGTTCGGCAACAGCACCTGCTGGCGGAGATCGGCGGGCAGGAACGCCCTCCGATGCGCGGGCGATGGGCCCAGCCTCCGGAGGGCGTTCAAGTGCTCGGCGGTGGCGTACCCCTTGTGCCGTCGGAAGCCATACCCCGGGAAGCGCCGGTCGAGATCGATCATCATCCGGTCCCGGGTAACCTTGGCGACGATCGACGCGGCGGCAATCGACGCGCACGTTGCGTCGCCCCGCACGATGGTCACCTGCGGGGTGGGCATGGACGCCCGCACGTTGCCGTCGAGCAGCACCAGCGCCGGGCGACGAGGCAACGAGGCAATGGCTCGACCCCAGGCGCGGGCCGTGGCGCCCAGGATGTTGTACCGGTCGATCTCCTCCACATCGGCGGTGCCAACGCCGATCCAGGCGCCGGCTGCCGCGATGGCATCGTACAGCGCTTCGCGTTCCCCCGGCCGCAGCTTCTTGGAGTCGTTCAACCCGCGGATCGGCTGGATCTCCGGGAACACCACCGCGGCCGCCACCACCGGACCGGCCAGCGGTCCTCGTCCGGCCTCGTCCACACCGGCCACGGGCGAGATGCCGGCGATCCAGGCCTCGCGCTCGCGGGCAAACATGGCCACGACGCGGCGTACCTCGGCCTCCAGACGATGCTGGCGCCGCCGCCAGCGCTCCGCCAGGGCCCGGGCCCCTGCCCGGGGATCACCAGCCAGATCGGCAGGGTCCAGTGCTCCGGCCCGCAGCGCGGCCGCCAGCGCCGCAAGCGTCGGTCGGCCAGCCGGTTGGGTCATCGCCGATGCTCCGCGACGGGCCAGTCAACGCGGCAGGCCGATCCGGTCGGGCGGCCAGTACACCGCCAGCGCGCGGCCGACGATGTTCTTGATGGGCACGAACCCGAAGAAGCGGCTGTCCTCGCTGTTGCACCGGTTGTCGCCCAGCACGAACACCGATCCCCTGGGCACGAGCTCGGGGCCATAGTTGCTGGCGCACGCCCGGTCGCCGCCTGGCAGCGCGGTAGGATAGACCTCGTGCAGCGGGCGGCCGTTGATGCGCACCAAGCCGTCCTTGATCTCGACGCGGTCCCCGGGGAGGCCCACCACGCGTTTGACGAAGTCCTTGTTGGGATTGAGCGGATAACGGAACACGATGATGTCGCCGCGCCGTACGGGCCACAGCCTGTAGACGAACTTCCCCACCAGAATCCGATCCCCCGTGCGCAGGGTGGGTTCCATGGAGCCTGAGGGAATGAAGAACGCCTGCACGACGAACACGATGATGACCAGCGACAGCAGCGCTGCAAAGATGGTGGCGTCCAGGGTCTCGACGACCGACGCCCGGATGGACGGAGACAGCCGGTAGCTCCGGCGCACGAGCGTCCTCAGCAGGAACAGGATAGCCGCCACGCCCGCGATCAGCGTGGGGATCCCAAACGGGAGGCGTTCGGTCCAGCTCAGAACATCCCGAAACAGAGCCACGACGACCGCTTAGCGCTCTTCCTTGACGCGCGTCTCCTTGCCGATCTTGCCCCGCAGGTAGTGCAGTTTCGCACGGCGGACGCGTCCACGCCGGATCACGTCGATCTTCTCCACCCGCGGCGAGTGCAGCGGAAAGATGCGCTCGACCCCGATGCCGTGGCTGAGCCGCCGGACAGTGAACGACTCCTGGACCCCGGCTCCGCGGCGCGCGATCACGGTGCCCTCGAAGGCCTGCAGACGCTCGCGGCCGCCTTCGGTCACCTTGATGTGCACACGCACGGTATCACCGGGGTTGAACTCCGGAATCTTCTTCCTGAGCTGCGCCGCCCCGACCAGCTGCACCTTGTCCATCCCCGTTCGCCTCCCGACCGACTGCGGCCGGCGCCGCAATCACGATTTGGAATTCTAGCACAGCCCCCCCAGCGGAACCAGCGCCCCGACCCGGTGGGCGCGAGCCGCCGAGTCGCTGCCGCGCGCCACCCACTCACGCCTCTGGCTCCTCGCCCCGGAGGACGGCGCGCTCCTCTGCGGTGAGCCTGTCCCAGGCCAGCAGATCGGGCCGCCGGGCCAGCGTCCGGCGCAACTGTGCTCGACGCCGCCACCGCCGGATCTGCTCGTGGTGCCCCGAGAGCAGGACCTCGGGCACGCGCATGCCGCGGAACTCCGCCGGCCGGGTGTAGTGTGGGTAGTCCAACAACCCGCTGGTGAAGGAGTCTGCCTCCACGGACTGCTCGTCCCCCACCACGCCCGGGATGAGGCGAGCCGTCGCCTCCACGATCACCATCGCGGCCAGCTCGCCCCCGGCAAGGACGTAGTCGCCGATCGAGACCTCCTCGGCGCCCAGGCCCGTCATCACCCGCTCGTCCACCCCCTCGTAGCGCCCGCACAGGAGGACCAGGTGCGCTTCCCGGGCCAGTTCCTCGGCGAACCGCTGGTCGAACCGTCGGCCCTGGGGCGACGTCAGCAGGATCCGCGGCCGTCCTGGCGCTCGAGCGGCGATGGCCTCGGCGGCCGCAAAGAAGGGCTCGGGCTTCATCACCATGCCGGGCCCGCCGCCGAAGGGAACATCGTCCACCTGTCGGTGCCGATCGGTCGCAAAGTCCCGTAGGTTCCACACGTGGATGTCCAGGAGGCCGCGTTCCTGGGCGCGCGCCAGCAGGGATACCTTCAGGGCACCCAGAGCTTCGGGGAAGATCGTGACGATGTCAATGCGCACGGCGCGGCTCCTCCAGGCCCTTCGGAAGCTCGACGGTGATCTCCCCGGCCGCGCGGTCCACGCGGCGGACCACCTGCCGGACTGCGGGGATGAGCACCGTCCGTCCTTCGCCCTCCACCACGTAGATGTCGTGCGCTGGCCCGCGGAGGATCTCGGTGACGACACCGAGCACCCGGCCGCTGCTCGTCCGGGCGGTCAGGCCCATGAGCTCGAACACATAGTACTCGTCCGCCCCAAGCGGAACGACCGCCTCTCGCGGCACCGCCACGGCCGCGCCGCGCAGCCTCCTGGCCGCCTCGGGGTCGCCGACCCCTTCGATGGTGAGCAGCACCCCGCCGCGGTGCGGCCGGTACCCGGCTATGGTCACCGCCTGCACCCGGCCCCGGTGCACCAAGTATGCCGTGCGCAACCCCGCAAACCGCTGTGGGAAGTCGGTCTCCAGCACCACCCGCAGCTCACCCCGCAGCCCGTGCGGCGCCGCCACCCGACCGATGGTAATCAGATCCGCCGTAGCAAGGCTGGCGCCACCCGCGGGAGGATCAGGCTTCCCGGATCTCGAGGATGATCCCATCCTTGATGACCACCTCAGCCCTCGCCATGCGGGTGAAGAAGTTGTCGCCGACGTTGAGTTCGATCAGGCTCTCGACCGTGCCTTGCGAGAACTCCGCGTTGAGCTCCAGGGCCTCGGCTTCCTTGATGCGGGCCTGGAGCTCCATGCGTGCGGCTTCCTGCCGTGAGCGCTCCACCTCGAGCTGCTGCCGGAAGACCCGCACCTGAGGCGTGATCTGCCGTTCGAGTTCCGCACGGCGGATCTGGGTGTCGATCTGGGTGATGACCGCGTCCAGCCGCCTGACGGTATCCTCCAGTTCGCTGATGTACTGCCTCTTGAAGCTCTCGGTCACGATGGCCTTGACGACTACGGGCCGGACGACGGTGATCCCCATGCAGGCCTCCTATTGAACGATCTCCAGCACGACGCGACGGCCGCCCTCGCCAGCCGCCGCCCTAACCAGCGTACGGATCGCGCCCACGATGCGACCACGCCGGCCGATGACCTTGCCCACATCGTCGGGCGCCACGCGCACCTCGATGACCACCATCCGGTCGCGCTCCGACGTCCGCACGCTGACCACCTCGGGACGCTCCACCAGCGCCTTGACGAGAAACTCCGCCAGCGCCCGCACATCCGCCGCAGGCATGGTCGCCGCCTACGCTTTAACGCCGCGGCCCGCTTCCCAGCGCTGCAGGATGCCGGCCTTCTCCAGCAGGACGCGCGCCGCGTCTGACGGACGTGCCCCGCGGTCGAGCCAGGTGCGTGCCCTGGGCTCGTCAATTTCAATGACCGAGGGTTCGGTCCGCGGATTGTAGTACCCCAGAGCCTCAAGGTACCGGCCCCCGCGGGGCATGCGTGAGTCGGCCACGACCACCCGGTAGAACGGCTGTTGCTTTCCCCCCATGCGCATCAGGCGGATCTTGACGGCCATGCTTCTACCTCCTCGGGAAGAATCGGCCGAAGCGACCGCGCTCGTCCACGTGCCGCATCAGCCGGCGAACCTGGTCGAACTGCTTGAGCAGCCGGTTCACGTCCTGCACGCTGGTCCCGCTGCCGGACGCGATGCGTCGACGCCGGCTACCGTCAATGATCGCCGGCTGCTCCCGTTCTTCCGGCGTCATGGACTGTATCATGGCCTCGATGCGTTTCAACTGCCTCTCATCCACGGAGATC
>JAVKIJ010000083.1:0-12850 GCA_031459535.1 Candidatus Fervidifonticultor quintus
GCCGGGCCGCGCCGATGTGCTGATCAGGGTGGCCGCCGGCGGGATCTGCGGTACCGACCTCCCCATCTACCGGTGGGACCCGTGGGCCCAATCGCGCATCCGACCGCCCCGCATCATCGGTCATGAGTTCTGCGGCACCGTGGCGGCGATCGGGGCCGATGTGACCGCGGTGGCCGTGGGTGACCGCGTCGCGGGTGAGTGCCACATTGCCTGCGGGTGGTGCAGCCGCTGCCGGCACGGCCAGGCTCATATCTGCGAACGGCTTGAGATCGTCGGCGTCGATCGGGACGGTGCCTTCGCCGAGTACGTGGTGCTGCCGGCGACGAACGCCTGGCGCCTGGACCCGGCGATCCCGCTGGAGATCGCCGCCATCATGGACCCGTTGGGCAACGCCGTGCACACCGCGCTCGCGACGGACATCACCACGAAGGCCGTGGCAATTACGGGCTGCGGCCCCATCGGGCTGATGGCCATCCCCGTCTGCCGGATGGCTGGCGCCGCGCTGGTGGTGGCCTCGGACGTGCGGCCCGGCCGGCTGGCGCTGGCCCGTCGCATGGGTGCGGATGTGACCATGGACGCCCGTGGTGAGGACGTGGTGAAGCGCATCCGCCGCCTCACCGACGGGCAGGGCGCCGACGCCGTCCTGGAGATGTCGGGACATCCTGCCGGCATCCGCGATGCGCTGCGGGCCGTGCGCAGCGGGGGATGGGTGGGCCTGCTGGGTCTGCCGAGCGCGCCGGTGGAGCTCGACCTGGCCAACGACATCATCTTCAAGGCTGTGCGGGTCGAGGGCATCTTCGGCCGGCGCCTGTGGCAGACCTGGGAGCAGATGACGGTGTTGCTCAAGCGCGGGCTCGACATCTCGCCTGTCATCACCCACCGGTTCCCCCTGGAGCGCTTCGAGGAGGCCTTCGCGCTGCTGGAGTCCGGTGAGGCCGGGAAGGTGATTCTGACCATTGAGTCCTGAGCGTGCCTCTCCCCTGGGTTTCATCGAAGACGAACTGCACGACCTGCGGGCGCGGGGTCTGTGGCGCTGGCCCCGGGTGCTGGAAGGCGCGCAGGAGCCCGTGGCGCGCTACGACGGCCGCGAGGTCATCAACCTCTGCTCGAACAACTACCTGGGACTGGCCACGCACCCCGCGTTGAAGGCGGCCGCCCTGGAAGCGGTGGCCACCTACGGAGTGGGTTCCGGGGCCGTGCGGACCATCGCCGGCAACATGGCGATCCACCAGCAGCTCGAAGCCGAACTGGCGACCTTCAAGCACACCGAGGCGGTCCTGCTCTACCAGTCAGGCTTCACGGCCAACGCGGGCACGGTAGCGGCTCTGCTGGGTAAGGAGGACGTGGTGGTCAGCGACGAGCTGAACCACGCCAGCATCATCGACGGCTGCCGGCTCTCGGGCGCCCAGAAGAAGATCTTCCCGCACAAGGATGTGGCCGCGGCGCGGGCGCTGCTGGCCTCCTCGCGCGGCGCCCGGCGCGTGCTCCTCATCACCGACGGGGTCTTCAGCATGGACGGCGATATCGCCCCCCTGCCGGACCTGGTGGAGGCTGCCGAGGAGTTCGGCGCCATCATGATGGTGGACGATGCCCACGCCAGCGGGGTGCTCGGCCGCGACGGCCGCGGGACGGTGGACCACTTCGGGGTGCACGGCCGCGTCCACATTCAGGTCGGCACCCTGTCCAAGGCGTTCGCGGGCCTGGGAGGCTATGTGGCCGGCAGCCGGGCGCTCATCGACTATCTGATGTGCCGGGCTCGGCCGCTGCTGTTCTCGACCTCGCACCCGCCGTCAGTGGCTGCCTCGGCGCTGGCCGCGGTGCGCCTCGTGCAACAGCACCCGGAACTGATCTCCAGGCTGTGGGAGAACACGACGTTCTTCAAGCAGGGGCTGCGCCGCCTGGGATTCGATACAGGGCAGAGTGAGACGCCCATCACCCCGGTCATCGTCGGCGATGAGCGCCGCGCCATGGAGCTGTCCGATCGCCTGTTCGAAGAAGGTGTCTTCGCCCTGGGCATCGCGTTCCCCACCGTGCCCCGGGGCCGAGCCCGTGTGCGCACCATCGTCACCGCCGCGCACACTCGGGAGCACCTCGAGCGCGCGCTGGAGGCCTTTGCCCGTGCCGGCCGCGCCGTGGGAGTGACTGGGACCTGACGAGGCGGTCGCGGGCGTTCGGGCCCCTCCCGACACCGGCCGAGGCCCGGTCGCGCTATCTTGCCGCGCTCGCGCTCGCCCCTCGCGGGACTGAGCGGGTCCCCATCGCCGAGGCCCTGGGTCGGGTGCTGGCCGAGGACGTCGTGGCGGCGATTGACCTCCCGCCCTTCGAGCGATCGGCGGTCGATGGCTGGGCCGTGCGGGCGGCGGATACAGCGTCCGCAGCCCCTGACCTGCCCGTGCGGCTCCGGGTCGCGGGAGAGGTGGACATGGGGGCGGCACCCGCCGTGGTCGTCGCTCCCGGCACGGCCGTCCGCGTGCCGACCGGGGGCATGCTCCCGCCGGGCGCCGACGCCGTCGTCATGCAGGAGGATGTCCTCGAAGAGGACGGCCACGTTCACGTCCGCGGGGCCGCGCGCGCTGGCGGAAACGTGATTCCCCGCGGCCTGGACGTACGCGCCGGAGAAGTGGTGCTGGCGCGGGGTCGGCGGTTGCGCCCGGCGGACCTGGGCGTCCTCGTCGGCGAGGGACTGACCCACGTGGCGGTCTACCGGCCGCCCCGCGTGGCCATCGTGGCCACGGGCGATGAGGTGGTCCCGGCTGGCGCTCCGCTGGGGCCCGGCCAGGTACGCGACACCAACAGCGTCGCGCTGGCCGGTGCCGTGCGAGAGGCAGGAGGGCATCCCGTCCAGCTCGGCATTGTTCCAGACGAGCTGGACGCCACGGTGGCCGCGTTGCGTCAGGCGCTGGATGGTCACGACATGATCGTGATCACCGGCGGGTCATCCGTGGGAGCCCGCGATATCGTCGGCCCGGCCATCGCGGCCCTTGGCCCGCCCGGGATCATCGTCCACGGAATCGCCGTGCGCCCTGGAAAGCCCACGATTCTGGCGGCGTCGGGTCGAGTGCCGGTGATCGGCCTGCCGGGCAACCCGGTTTCAGCGTTGGTGATCTTCGAACTGTTCGCGAAGCCCGTGCTGAACCAACTCGCCGGACTTGACCCCTCCTCCGGGCCGTGGCGACTGACGCGGGCCAGGCTGGCCGCACCCCTCCAGCCCGCCCCGGGCCGCGAAGACCACCGCCGGGTGCGGCTCGAAGCACGTCCCGACGGATGGTGGGCTGTTCCGCTGCCGGCAGGTTCACAGGTGTTGACCTCGCTGGTCCGTGCGCACGGCATCGTGGCCGTGCCGGCCGGTGGGGGATACGACCGCGGTGACGAGGTGGAGGTGTATCTGCTGGGATGAAGGGGTTGACACATCTCGACCGCCGCGGTCGGGCCCGCATGGTGGATGTCTCCGGCAAGCCTCCCACCGCCCGTGAGGCGGTCGCACGGGCCCTGGTGCGCATGCGGCCGCAGACGCTGGCATTGATCCGGCAGAAGCGGATCGTCAAGGGCAGTGTGCTGGAGGTGGCCCAGCTCGCGGGCATCATGGCCGCGAAGCGCACGGCCGAGCTGATTCCGCTCTGTCATCCCATCGCCCTGACCGATGTCCAGGTGCGGGTGGTGCCCGCCCCTGATGCCGGTGGCGTGGCCATTGAGGCCACGGCGCGCACCGTGGACCGGACGGGCGTCGAGATGGAAGCCCTGGTGGCAGCCAGCGTGGCGGCCCTGACGGTCTACGATATGTGCAAGGCCCGGGACCGCGGCATGCTCATTGATGCGGTACGACTGGTGCGCAAGCGCGGCGGACGCAGCGGCGAGTACCGCCGGCCCGGCGAGCCGCCGTGACGCCGGTTGGAACTCAGCCAGCCGGATCAGACCGCGCCCTGGCCGGCGTGAGGGTCGCCGTGCTCACGCTCTCCGATACCGTGGCCGCCGGACGCGGCCGCGATGACAGCGGCGACCTCATCGTCTCCGCCCTCGAGGTGCGCGGCGCAACCATCGTTGCCCGCCAGGTGCTGGGCGACGATCGTGATGCGATCGTGCGGGCGCTGGTGCGATATGCCGACGAGGACCGCGCCGCGCTGGTCCTGACCACCGGGGGCAGCGGCCTGGGGCCCCGCGACGTGACCCCCGAGGCGACCCTGGCCGTGGTCGACCGTCTGGCGCCTGGATTCGTGGAGGCGGCTCGCATGCGTACCCTGGCACACACGCCCATGGCGATGCTCTCTCGCGCGGTGGCCGGCGTGCGGGGCCAGACGCTCATCATCAATCTCCCCGGCAGCCCGAAGGCTGTGGCGGAGTGGCTGGAGGTCTTGCTGCCCGTGCTGCCGCACGCGATCCGCACGCTGCGCGGCGAGGGCGGCCCGTGGGGAACGGACCACCGTTCGGAGCTCGGGCAGTAGTCCGCCGCTTCCGGCGGCCGCTCCCACCCTCAGGGGAAGATCGGTTCCGAAACCGATAGCCCGCGCATTGCCCCGGCGGTTATGGTGGGGATGGTGTGTTTGCGTCGCGCGTACCCGCCACAGCGCACCGATCCGGAGGAACAGCGTGCGCACGTATACCCATGACGTGCTGATCCTGGGCAGCGGCCTGGCCGGGCTCCGCGCCGCACTGGAGGTCATGCGCACTGCGCGCGGCGAGCTCGACATGGCCATCCTCTCCAAGGCGCAACTGATGCGGGCGCACTCGGTGTGCGCCGAAGGCGGCACCGCCGCGGTCTTGCGCCCAGAGGACGGCGACAGCATGGATCTCCACGCCTGGGACACGGTGAAGGGCGCCGACTTCCTGGCCGATCAGGACGTGGTCTGGCGCTTCGTCGAGGCATCCCCCCGGGAGATCCTTCAGCTCGACCACTGGGGTACGCCCTGGTCCCGCCAACAGGACGGCCGCCTTGACCAGCGGCCCTTCGGCGGTCACAGCTATCCGCGTGCGACCTTTGCCGCCGACAAGACCGGGTTCTTCGAGATGCAGACGCTGTACGACACGCTGCAGCGCTATCCGCGCCTGGCCCGGTATGAGGAGTGGGTGGCCACGCGCATGTTCCTTCGCGATGGTGCCTTCGCCGGGGTGGTCGCGTGGAGCCTGACGACCGGCGAGCTGGCGCTGATCAGGGCCAGAGCGGCCATTGTTGCCACCGGCGGGTTCTGCCGGCTGTTCGGCTTTACCACGTATTCCCACTCGGTGACCGGTGACGGCCTGGCCATGGCCTACCGGGCCGGCCTGCCCCTGAAGGACATGGAGTTCGTCCAGTTCCACCCCACCGGGCTGGTGCCATCCGGCATCCTGATCACCGAGGCCGCCCGCGGCGAGGGAGGGTATCTGCGCAACAGCGAAGGCCGCCGCTTCATGGAGGACTACGCGGCCAAAATGATGGAGCTGGCTCCCCGCGACATCATCAGCCGGGCCGAGATGACCGAGATCGAGTCCGGCCGCGGGTTCGTACACCCAAGCGGCCTGGGCCACGTGCAGCTCGATCTCACTCACCTGGGCCGCGACCGGATCCTAGAACGCCTCCCGCTCATCCGTGAGGTCGCTATCAAGTTCAACGGCATTGACCCCGTTGAGGGTCCTTTGCCGGTGCGACCTGCTGCGCACTACTCCATGGGCGGCATCGCCTGCGACATCGACGGCCGGGTCACAGAGGGCCTGTGGGCCGCCGGTGAGGCGGCCTGCATGTCGTTGCACGGCGCCAACCGGCTGGGCACCAACTCTACCGCGGAGTGCCTGGTCTGGGGAGCCATCACCGGACGCGAGGCCGCCCGGTGGGCCCAGGCGCACCGGGCGATTCCGGACGCGCCGATTGCCGAGGCAGAGGAGGAGCAGGCGCGCCTGACGCGGATCCTCCAGTCGCGCGGCCGGGAGAACCAGTACGATATCCGCCGGCGCCTGCGGCAGCTCATGGATGAGAAGGTCGGCGTGTTCCGCACGGGCCAGGGCTTGCAGGAGGCCCTGGACGAGGTGCGCCACCTGCGGGCCCAGGCAGCCGAGATCCACCTGGACGACCGGAGCTGGATCTACAACACCGACCTGGTCTCGGCCTTGGAGCTGGAGAACCTGCTGGATCTGGCGGAAGTGGTGATCTGTGGGGCCCTGGCCCGGACCGAGTCGCGCGGGGCGCATGCGCGGCGCGACTTCCCAGCGCGCGACGATGAGCGCTGGCTCGTGCATACCATGGCGTATGCCACGCCCCGGGGCCCAAGGTTGGAGTACCAGCCGGTGACCATCACGACCTGGAAGCCGGTGGAGCGCAAGTACTGACAGACGGAGGCAGAGGAGGAGCATGGCCTCGCACAGCGCTGTGTCGGTGGATCGCAAGGTGCCCCCGCGCGCAGGCGGCCGTCTGGGTCTGCGCGGTTGGGTCTATGCGGGCCGCTACCCGATCGAACGCTATCTGTACACCCTGCACCGCGCGACGGGACTGGGGCTGATCGTGTACCTGCCGCTCCATGTCTGGGTCACCGGTCGGCGACTGGCCGGGCCGGACGTCTGGGAACAGACGATCGCGACGCTTCGACACCCGGTGCTGGTGGCAGGCGAGTTCCTCGTGCTCGTGGGATTCGTCTTTCACGCCCTCAACGGCGTCAGGCTCCTGCTCGGCCACCTGGGCTACACCCTGGGCCGGCCGGGTCATCCGGTCTATCCGTACGCCGTCGCGCTGCACCGGCAGAGGCCCCTGACGGTGGCGTTGATGGTGCTGGCCGGCGTGTTCATCGCCCTCGGCGCCTGGGGATTCGTGACGCGATGAGGGACCGCGACGCGGGGAGGGAGGCCACGTGAGGGAGTCCAGGCTCTGGGCGCTGCATCTGCTGGCGGGGGCCGCGCTGCTGGTCTTGTTAGGCATCCACATGGCCATCATGCACTACGATGTCGTTCTCCAATTTCTCGGCGCCGCGCACGAGCCGGTCCTGACGTTTGGAGCCGTGCTCGCCCGGGACCGCGACGCCGTCATGCGGGTGTTGTACGTGCTCCTCCTGGGCTGCGCGTTGTATCACGGACTGTACGGTCTCCGCGGCATCCTCCGGGAGATCTGGCCGTCGGAGCGGGCCGGCCGGGCAGTAGCTGCCGCGGTGGTCATCGTGGGCTTGGTGGTGTTCGTCTACGGCGTGGCCGTAGTGGCGGAAGCGGGACGGCGGGCGGCCGTCCTGTGATGGAGAGTTCGTCATGGGCGTAGCGGCGAGCGCGCGCGGAGCGACGACGCTGACCGTCAGGGTCAGGCGATACCAGCCCGACGGCGATGGCGGCCAGCGCACGGACACATGGACGATTCCGGCATCGCCGGGCATGACGGTGCTGGACGCGTTGTTTGCCGTCAAGGAGCACCACGACGGCTCGCTGGCCTTCCGGTGTTCTTGCCGGATGGGCGTATGCGGGTCGTGCGGCATGATGATCAACGGCAAGCCGCAGCTGGCCTGCAACACCCAGGTGAGCGCGCTGGGCCCTCTCATTGAGGTCAGCCCGCTGCCGAACCACGATGTGATCAAGGACCTCGTGCCCGAGCTGGCCGCGACCTTCGCCCGGCACGCGTCTGTGCGGCCGTACATCATTCGCCGCGATGCCGCAGAGCTGGACGCCCCGACTCGGGAGTTCCGCCAGACGCCCGAGGAGTTGCTCAGGTATGTGCAGTTCAGCTACTGCCTGAAGTGCAGCCTCTGCCTGGCCGCCTGTCCCACGGAAGCCAAGGCCGCGGCGTTCCTTGGGCCGCAGGCACTGGCGGCCGCGTATCGCTATACCGCTGACAGCCGCGACGAGGGCCTGGACGATCGCGCCCGCATCGTGGACGCCGTGGGGGGTGTGTTTGGCTGCCACCTGGCCGGCGCGTGCAGCGAGGCGTGCCCCAAGGGCGTGGATCCGGCCCTGGCGATCCAACTGCTCAAACGCGCGTTGTTGTTCGGTCCGCCGCATCGCGCGGCGGCAGAGGTCGTGCCCGCCGTGCCGGAGGAGTACCGGACGGCCAGGGCGGAGTCGATCCCCAAGGCGCCCGCACCCAGCGTGTAGACGTTCGGCGCTGGCAGGGGCGCAAGGAGGGCTACGCAACGATGGCTGGCATCCCCGGTTCCAGAGAGAGCAGCCCTCGCACGAACCGTCAGCTCTCCCGCGCTCTGGTGCCGATCGTGGTGGCGATCGTCATCGCCCTGATCCCCGCGCCGTCGGGGCTCGAACCGTCCGCCTGGCGGTACTTCGCGCTCTTCGTGGGCGTCATCCTCGGCCTGATCCTGGAGCCGGTGCCGGCGGCCCTGATTGGTATGATCGGGGTCACGCTGGGCGCGCTGCTCGGCCTGGTGACCCCCAAGCCGGCGGACGCCGTCCGATGGGCGCTGTCGGGCTTCACGGACACCACGGTCTGGCTCATCTTCACCGCGTACATGCTCGCGCTCGGCTATCAAAAGAGCGGTCTGGGGCGGCGAGTGGCGCTGTTCCTGGTGCGCCGTCTGGGCGCCAGAACCCTCGGGCTGGGGTACGCCGTGGCGCTGTCCGACCTGGTCGTGGCGCCGTTCACGCCCTCCAACACCGCCCGCAGCGGTGGCATCATCTATCCGGTGATCCAGAACATCCCGCCGCTCTACGGCTCCGAGCCCGGCCCGACCGCGGGGAAGGTGGGGGCCTTCCTGATGTGGACGGCGTTTGCCAGCACCTGTGTCACGAGTTCGATGTTCATTACCTCCCTGGCCCCGAACGCGCTGACGCTCTCGCTCATCCTGAAGGGCGCCAACATCCAGGTGTCGTGGACCGAATGGTTCGTCGGGTTCCTTCCGGTCGGCGTCGTGCTGTTCGTCTTGACGCCGCTGCTGGTCTACTGGCTGTATCCACCGCAGGTGAGGGTCAGCACCGAAGTGCCGGAGTGGGCCGGGCAGGAGCTAGGCAAGATGGGGGCGGTGAGCCGTCGCGAGTGGACCATGGCCGGGCTCGCGCTGCTGGCCCTCGTGCTCTGGATCTTCGCAGCTGCCCGGATCAACACCACCACGGTGGCCCTGGTGGTTCTGATCCTCATGGTGCTGCTCGGGGTCATCAGTTGGGACGACGTGCTGGCCAACAAGCAGGCCTGGAACGTCCTGGTTTGGTTCGCCACGCTGGTGACCATGGCTGGCGGCTTGAGCCAGGTGAATTTCCTGGAATGGCTCGCCAAGGGCGTGGCCTCGTCGCTGGCGGGCATCGCGGTGGGAGCCATGGTGGTGTTGTTCGTGGCCTCCTACTTCGTGGTGCACTACATGTTCGCGAGTCTGACGGCGCACGTGACAGCGCTGCTGCCGGCCCTGCTGGCCGTGGCGGTGGCCGTGCCGGGGATGCCGGCGCGTATGCTCGCCTTGCTGCTCGCCTACAGCCTGGGGCTGATGGGCATCCTGACACCGTACGCGACCGGGCCTGCGCCGATCTACTACGGGAGCGGGTACATCGCCCGCAGGGACTTCTGGAGGCTGGGGTTGATCTTCGGGCTGATCTACCTGGTGGCCTTGTTGGTCATCGGCATCCCGTACCTCGGGGCCATCGGCCGTTGAGCGCTTCCGGTAGGAGGGAGTGGCATCATGGAGATCACCGTGGTCCCCATCGAGAAGCCCGAGGCCGCCAACGTCATCCTCGGGCAGTCCCACTTCATCAAGACGGTGGAAGACCTGCACGAGGCGCTGGTGACCGCGGTGCCTGGCATCAAGTTCGGGCTGGCCTTCTGCGAGTCCAGCGGGAAGCGGCTCATCCGGCGGTCGGGTACGGACGAGGCGTTGGTGGAGCTGGCCACCAGAAACGCGCTGGCCGTCGGCTGCGGCCACTTTTTCATCATCGTGTTGGGCGAGGGGTTCTTTCCCGTCAACGTCCTGGCCGCCGTCCGGGCCTGCCCCGAGGTGGTGGGCATCTACTGCGCGACGGCGAATCCCGTCGGGGTGGTCGTCGCGCAGGAGGGCGAGCAACGCGGCGTGCTGGGCGTGCTAGACGGCCTCGTGCCGCTGGGGGTCGAGGATGCGGCCGAGGTGTCCTGGCGCAAGGACCTGCTGCGGCGCTTGGGCTACAAGCAGTAAAGGCTACGCACCGGGTCGGGCGGCGGTCGCTACGCGGACCGGGATGCGCCGCCAGACCGAGATCGCCCGCGGGCTGACCCGGCACGTATAGGCCACCAGCACGACGCCCGCTCGCCTGGCGCGGGCGGCGGCGCGTGCCAGCGCCGGGTCTGCCGCCGCGTCCACCCGCAGGGCACGCGCGTCGGGGCGCTGCACGAACCAGACCACGGCTGCGCGCATCCCCTGCCCGGCCGCCTGCGCCAGGGCCAGGAGGTGGCGGGCCCCCCGAGCCGTCGGGGCGTCTGGAAACAGCGCTTCGCCGGACTCCACGCGATTGCAGGACTTGGCCTCAACGAGCCAGGTAATGGCACCGGCCTGCATGACGAAGTCGATGCGCACGCCGCGCAGGCGAACCTCCTGACGCCAGGCGGCTGGCTCGGGCAGCGGCGGTAGCGGCCTGCAACGCAGCGACGCGGCCAGCAGACGGTTCGGGAGCGTGGCGTCCAGCCCCACCCACTGTCCCCTGTGCCGGATGAGCACCATGGTGCCGTGTGTGCGACGCGCGCCTCTCCTCGTCAGGTGAACGAGAGCGATGGCGCCTGGCACCAGCAGCTCGGTCATTCTCCCGGAGTTCGGCAGGTGGGCGTAGATCAGGGCGCGGCTGTCCTCCAGGCGCAGGGACGCGGCGAACCGGTTGATCCGTCGCACGAAGGCGGCCCGGCGCAGCGGCCGGGGCAGAGGGACCGCAATGGGTCCTCGTCGGGCGCTCGATGCCACGCCAGCAGAGTTCGTCAGTGGACGCCGGGGTCTTGCCGTGCGCCAGCAGACGGGGCGCGATTCGTCGAGTTGACGCTGTTTCCCACCGACGTCTATAATCCCACTGATAGACAACCTCATACGGTGCTGGCAATGACCGGGAGCAGTAGGCGCCTGTGCCGCCGCAGAGCGAGTCGGGACTAGTGGGAGCCGACCGGCGGGGTCGCTGAACTCGCCCGGGAGCCGCGGGGACGATGGGAAGCGTGCCGTAGTCCTCGCCGGGGCCCCACGAGATGGGGATGAGCGGACAGGGTCCGGGCCAGTAGCTCAGCGGGAGAGCGCCCGCTTGGCGTGCGGGAGGTCGGGGGTTCAATTCCCCTCTGGTCCACCAGATTCTCGAACCCTGTCAACCGGGGTGGTACCGCGGAGGCCGTCTTCGTCCCTTGGACGAGACGGCGTTTGTGTCCTCGGGGAGGGATATCCGCGTGAAAGCGTCGAGCCGCATCTGGATGGACGGCAGGTTCGTGCCCTGGGACGACGCGACGGTGCACGTGGCGGCCCACGTGGTGCACTACGGGTCCAGCGTCTTCGAGGGCATCCGTGCATACGACACGGTCGCGGGGCCGGCGGTCTTCTGTCTGGGACCGCATGTGCGGCGCTTCGAGGACTCCTGCCGGATCTTTCGGATGCCGCTGCCGTACTCACGCGACGAGATCGGCGCGGCCATCCTGGAGACCGTGCGGATCAACGGCCACCGGAGCTGTTACATCCGGCCGGTGGCCTTCCGCGGTGTCGAGTCGCTGGCCGTGGACCCGCGCAAGTGCCCCATCCACGTGGCCATTCTCACCATCGAGTGGGGCCGGTACCTGGGGCCGGAGGCCATCGAGCAGGGGGTGGACGTGATGGTGACCTCGTGGCGGCGCATGGCGCCCGATACGCACCCGGGCATGGGCAAGATCGGCGGCAACTACGTCAACTCCGCCTTCGTGGTCATGCAAGCCGTTGACAACGGCTTCGCCGAGGGCATCGCCCTGGATGTGCAGGGATATCTCAGCGAGGGCAGCGGCGAGAACCTGTTTCTGGTCCGGGACGGGGTCGCCTACACCCCGCCCATGGCGGCCTCGATCCTGGGCGGTGTGACCCGGGGGGTCGTCCTCGCTCTGTGCCGGGACGCTGGCATCGAAGTGCGAGAGACCCCCATCCCGCGGGAGATGCTCTACATCGCCGATGAGGCTTTCTTCACGGGCACGGCGGCGGAGATCACGCCGATCCGGTCAGTGGATCGCCAACCGGTCGGGTGCGGCCGTCGCGGCCCGATCACGGCGCGCCTGCAGGAGGAGTTCTTCGGCATCACCGAGGGCCGGATTCCCGACCGGCACGGCTGGCTGACACCCGTCCCGGTCGCCGCGGGTCCGTAGCGAACCCTCGGTCCGGGAGGGCACCTGTGGCAACGGTGCGGTACGATCCTTCGGTCATCGAACCCAAGTGGCAGCGTCGCTGGGAGGCGGACCAGCTCTACCACGCTCCCGACCACGATCCGCGGCCCAAGTTCTACCTGCTGACCATGTATCCGTATCCCTCGGGGGACCTGCACGTGGGACACTGGTATCCCATGGCACCGTCGGACGCCATTGCGCGCTACAAGCGGCGGCGCGGGTACAACGTGATGCTCCCCATCGGCTTCGACGCCTTCGGCCTGCCGGCGGAGAACGCGGCCATTGAGCGCGGCATTCACCCGTACCGGTGGACCATGGACAACATCGAGCGGATGCGCCGGCAGCTGCGCTCCATGGGCGCCATGTGGGACTGGGCGCGCGAGGTGGTCACGTGCGACCCGGAGTACTACCGGTGGAACCAGTGGTTCTTCCTGAAGATGTACGAGAGAGGCCTGGCGTACCGGGCGCTGGCGCCGGTGGACTGGTGCCCCAAGGACAACACGACCCTGGCCCGCGAGCAGGTAGTGGGCGACCAGCGCGTTTGCGAGCGCTGCGGCACCCCGGTCGTGAAGAAGAACCTGGAGCAGTGGTTCTTGAGGATCACCGCCTACGCCGATGAGCTGCTGGACTTCTCCA
>JAVKIJ010000084.1:0-12634 GCA_031459535.1 Candidatus Fervidifonticultor quintus
GCATCGTCTCGTCCAGGGTGCCGTACCACGGTCGATCGCGCAGGGATCGGGCCGGAGACTTGGCCAGGACCCTGGCACTGCGACGCTCTACCAGCGCCGCCAGGTTGTCCACCCGTGGGACCTCGCGCTGGATGAGCGCGCGGAGGTCCGCTTCCTGGAAGCGCCGGTGCCCGCCGGGCGTGCGGAACGTGCGGATCTTGCCGGTGTCGGCCCAGTGGCGCAGGGTCGCTTCGTCGACGCCCAGCCTGGATGCGGCGTCGCCCAGGGACAGCCACCGTCCCGAACGGCCTCTGCTTCCCGACAATCCCGCGGACATGATTCCTGGTAATTCTGCAAAATTCTCAATACCCTGCTAAAGCCGATAACAAGTTCTATCATGGGCGCGGAATCCCTTCCCGGCCATCGGGCGGGGAACCGATTTGCAGTCACCTGGGTGAAGGTGTGAACTGGTTACACGAAGTTATGTAGTTACCACGCGGAGTGTGGGGAGGAGGCAGCATCAGTATGTCGCGGGGGGATGAGAGCGATGAGGGGCATCAAGACAGCCAGCGTTGAAGTCCTGTTGGCGGTGGTGCTCACGGCCACGATGGCCCAGGGCCAGCCCAGAACAGGGTGGCCCAGGAGCGTGACCATTGGATCAGCGTCCATCGGGGGGGTCTATCACGTCATCGCCGGTGGCTATGCGCGGGTGATTGGTGAGAAGATGGGGCTGTCGGCCACCAACCGCGTCACCGGCGGCCCGGTGCAGAACATCCAGCTCGTGCAGGCCAAGGAGATTGAACTCGGCCTCACGACCACCGGTCCGGCCTACGAGGCCCTCAACGGCATCGGGGAGTTCCGGGGTCGGAAGCTAGACGCGATTCGTGTCGTCTTCCCCATGTACACGTCCTACGCACACTGGATGGTGAGCGCCGATTCGCCCGTTCGCTCGGTGGCCGACCTGACCGGTCGGGTAGTGAGTCTGGGGCCCCGCGGCGGATCAGCCGAGTTCGTGGGAGACCGCGTGCTGGAACTCTTCAACGTGAAGCCTCGGAGGGTCGTGTACCTCGGGTTCGCAGACGGTGCCACCGCCATGCGTGACGGCACCGTAGACGCCAATTTCGGCGTCATCGGCATTCCGGTCCCGGCGTGGGTCGAAGCGGCACTCACCCGGCCGGCCCGGTTCTTCGGGTTCACCCGCGAGCAGATCGAAACCCTCACCAGCAAGTTCCCCTATCTGGCGCGCACGGTCATCCGGGCCGGAGTCTACCGCGGGCAGGACGAGGTCATTCCCACAGTTCAGATGTGGAACGCCGCCGTGGTGCACAAGGACATGCCCGAGGACTTCGTCTACGAACTGGTGAAGACCATCTTCGCCAACAGGGATTTCCTGGCCACGGTGCACCCCACGGCCAACGAAACGCTGCCGGTGAACGTCTTCTACGTCAAGCTGCCGTTCCACCCGGGCGCTGTCCGGTACTTTCGTGAACAGAACGTCAAGCTGACCGATGAGCAGATCCCGCCGGAGATGAAGCGTTGACCCCGTCGCAGTCCCATTCGGCATCGTGGCCCGCGAGGAGGCAGATGCGGTGACCGATCCCCCGACAGGCCTGCCCGTGGACGCGACCCGGCTCGGTGAGACGGCGGAGATCGCGGCCCGGCCGCTTGAGGGCGTGCTGCTGCTCCTGGTGCGGGCGCTGGGCGTCGCGATGGCCGTCTATCATATCCTGCAGCTCGGCGGATTCTTCGGCATCGTCACCGATCCCCAGAAGCTCTACACTGTTCACCTGACGTTCGTCCTGGTCCTGGCGTTCCTGGTCATCCCGGGCCGGCGCGGATCGCTGTGGCCCGGCGTGGTGGACTGGCTGCTGATTGCCAGTGCGCTGGTAGTGGCCGTCTACGTCTTCGCCACCTTCAAGGAGCTGACCGGTCGCGCTGGGGTGTTCCCCACGCGCGCAGACGTGGTAGTGGGCACGCTGCTCGTGATCGCCGTGGTCGAGGGCGTCCGGCGGTCGACGGGGCTGGCGCTGCCCATTGTGTGCGCGGTCTTCGTGGTATACGTCTTCGCCGGGCCCTACCTGCCGGGTTTGTTGGGCCACAAGGGGTTCTCGTACAGCTCGCTGATTTCGTTCCTGTTCAGCGACAATGGCATCTATGGCGTGCCCATCGGTGTCTCGGCCCGATACGTCTATCTGTTCATCCTCTTCGGGGCGTTCATCGAAGCGTCGGGCATCGGCAAGTTCATCGTCAACCTGGGATTGAGCCTGGCCGGTAGCCGTCGCGGTGGTCCCGCCAAGGTGTCCATCATTACCAGTGCACTCTTCGGGACGGCCAGCGGGTCCTCGGTCGCCAACGTCATGGTGGACGGGGTCATCAACATCCCCCTGATGAAAGCCACGGGGTTCAAACCCACGGTCGCAGGAGGCGTCGAGGCCATGAATAGCACCGGGGGGCAGATCGTGCCGCCCGTGATGGGCGCAGCCGCCTTCCTGATGGCCGACATCATCGGCGTGCCGTACTCGACCATCGCGGTGGCGGCGGCGGGCCCTGCTCTCCTCTATTACGTGGCTGCCTACTGGATGATCGACCTGTATGCGGCGTCGTCACACCTGGTGGGCCTGCCGCGAGAGCAGCTGCCTCGGTTTGTGGCAATCATGCGGCAGCACGGTTATCTCCTGCTGCCCCTGGTGGTGTTGCTCTACATGGTGATGGTGGCCGCCGCCTCACCGTTTCGAGCTGCGCTGGCGGCGCTGGCGGTGACCCTGGTGCTGTCGTGGCTGCGGGCCGACACCCGGATGACGTTGCGGAAGATCGTGGCGGCCATGGAGGATGGCGCCAGGCGGACCATCGAGATCGGCGCCACCTGCGCGGCGGCCGGCATCATCGTCGGCGTGCTGTCGCTGACCGGCCTGGGCGGTAAGTTCTCCGAGCTGCTTATCGACTTGGCGGGCGCGCGCCTCCTGCCGGCGCTGGTCGCCACGATGATCGTCGCCATCGTATTGGGCATGGGCATGCCGACCACCGCCGCGTATGCCATCGGCGCCAGCGTGCTGGCGCCGGCGCTGATCAAGCTGGGCGTGGCGCCCCTTGGGGCGCACATGTTCCTGTTCTACTTTGCCGTCATCTCGGCGGTGACACCACCGGTGGCGCTGGCGGCGTTCGCCGCGGCCAGCATCGCCAAGGCGCCCATGTGGCCCACGGGCATCCAGGCCACCAGGCTCTCCATCGCCGGCTTCATCATCCCGTACATGTTCGTCTACGGCCACGCGTTGTTGCTCGGCCAGGCCCCGTGGTGGCACTCGGTCCAGGCGCTGGTGACCGGCACAGTGGGGACCATGTGCCTGGCAGGCGCGGTCATTGGGTATCTCCTCAGACCCGCCACGTGGCTGGAGCGGGCGGTGCTACTCGCCGCCGCCCTGCTGCTCATTGATCCGGGGCTGGTCACAGATCTCATGGGGCTGGCCGTCCTGGGACTGGGCGCGGCGTTGCAGCGCTTTCGGCCCGCAGGTCGCGCCGCCCCCGCCACGGCGGACGCGAAGTCGTAACCTCCCCGAACTCCACGTCGCCTCCCACAGCCCCCGCATCTTCGGCCCCGGTGTGCCGATTCCCAAGAGGGGGTCACTGCAGCGCCGCCATGCTGGCCACCGTGATGAGCGCCACGCCCGTGGGCCTCGACGGCCTGCCGGTCTCGGTCGAAGTAGATGTGGGACCGGGCCTGCCGTCCTTCTCGATCGTGGGGCTGCCCGACGCCGCCGTGCAGGAGGCCCGCGAGCGCGTGCGATCCGCGATTCGCAACTCGGGGTTCGACCTGCCACCCCGGCGGATGGTGGTCAATCTGGCCCCCGGCGATCGGCGCAAGGTGGGGCCGGCGTTCGACCTGCCGATGGCGCTGGCGCTGCTGGTGGCCACGGGCCAGTTGGACCGCAGCCGTGTGGCCGGCTACCTCGCGCTGGGCGAGCTGGCGCTCGACGGCTCGTTACGCTCGGTGCCGGGCGCCATTGTCGCGGCCCAGGCTGCGCGGGCCCTGGGCGGCCGCGGGCTGCTGGTGCCCGCTGGCAACGCCCAGGAGGCCGCCATTATCGAGGAGGTGTCGGTGTATGCCGTGGGGACACTGCGCGCAGCGGTCGAGCACCTGGCGGGACGTCACCCGATCGCGTCCGTGTCGGCGGCGTCGGTGCCGCCGCCCGAGCCTCCGCCATCGCCGGACCTGGCTGATGTGCGCGGCCAGCGCGCCGCCAGGCGGGCGCTGGAGATCGCCGCAGCCGGAGGGCTCAACCTGTTGCTGGTCGGTCCGCCGGGGGTCGGCAAGACGATGCTGGCCCGCCGGTTCGCGACGCTGCTGCCACGACTGTCGCGGGCCGAGGCGGTGGAGGTGACCAAGATCTACAGCGTCGCCGGCCAGCTCCCTGAGGGGAGCGGGCTGATCTGGCAACGCCCATTCCGCGCCCCGCATCACACAGCCACCACGTCCGCGATCATCGGCGGGGCAGGCCTGCGGCCCGGCGAGATCACCCTGGCGCACCGCGGTGTGCTCTTCCTCGACGAGCTGTCGGAGTTCCGTCATGACACGCTCGAGGCACTCCGGCAGCCCCTCGAGGATGGGAACGTGGTCATTGCTCGATCGGCCGGCGCCGTGCGCTATCCGGCTCTGTTCGCGTTGGTGGCGGCGATGAATCCCTGCCCGTGCGGGTACCGCGGCGATCCCCGCCGGGAGTGTCTCTGTACACCTTCGCAGGTCCAACGCTACCTGGCGCGGCTGTCGGGCCCGCTGCTGGATCGCATCGACCTGCACGTGGAGGTGCCGCGCCCGCCGACAGGCGACGTGCTCGAAGGGCCACCGGGGGAGCCGTCGGGCCTGGTGAGGGCGCGCGTGGCCGACGCGCGGGCGAGGGCGGCGGCACGGCTGGCCGCCCAGGCAGCGCGCGGCGACGCCGCCGGCCGGACCATGGATCTCCGGTGGGCCGACCGCCAGGCGATGGCGTTCCTGTCTGCGGCCGCTGACCGTCTACTGCTTGGCGTGCGCGCCACCGAGCGCGTGCTGCACATCGCCCGGACCATCGCCGACCTCGAAGGTGCCGACCGCGTGCAGTCCCACCACATCGCCGAGGCGCTGCACTACCGTGTCCTCGACCGGCACGGAGGCACGGCGACTTGACGGCCTGTGCTAACGTATAGGATGAACTTTCGGGCCTCCTGCGGATCGGCGCCGCCGTCGACGGCCGAGGCAGAGGTTGTGGCCAGCGTCGGGCTCGGCATGCTACCCGGCATCGGTCCGCGGACGATCCTGCGGTGGCTCGAGCGGGCCGGATCAGCCGCTGCGGCCTGGCGCATGTTGCCGGCGCTGGTCGCTGGCCATGCTCACGCCGCTGAGGTGATTGCCGCGCAGCGGGCGCTGGCGCCAGAGGCGATCGTCGCCCGGGCGCGTGCGCGGGGCATGACGGTGCTGGCGTTGGGCGCCCCGCACTATCCGGCGCGGCTGCGGGCAATCGCCGATCCGCCGCCGGCGCTGTTCGTCTGCGGGCGGCTCGTCGATGACGAGCCCGCGGTGGCCGTGGTCGGCGCACGGCGGGCGACGCCGTACGGCCGGACGGCGGCGGCGCGGCTGGCCGCGGACCTGGCGTCTGCCGGCGTCTGTATTGTCAGCGGGCTGGCGCGCGGGATCGATGCCACGGCGCACCAGGCAGCGCTCGATGCCGGGGGGCGGACCATCGCTGTGCTCGGAAGCGGACTCGACGTGGTCTACCCTCGCGAGCACCGGCGGCTGGCCGCGGCCATTGCCGCCAGCGGCGCGCTGGTGAGCGAGTTTGCACCCCAGACACCGCCGCTGCCGGGACACTTTCCCCGGCGCAATCGGCTGATCAGCGGCCTGGTCGCCGCGGTCGTGGTGGTGGAAGGCGCTGAGGACAGCGGGACGCTGGTGACCGTGGATTACGCGCTGGACCAAGGTCGTGAGGTCTTTGCCGTGCCTGGCAGCATCTTCAGCCCAAAGAGTCGCGCGCCGCACCACCTGCTGCGACAGGGGGCGCGGCTCGCGGAGACCGCTGCGGACATCCTGCAGGAGCTGGGTGCACAGTGGCGTCCGGACAACTCCCGGCGGGACCCGGCCTCGGAGCGATCGGAGGGACCGGGAGGAGGCACCGCCGAGTCGCCCGCGGCGCGCGGCCTGGAGGCGGACGCCCGCCGCCTGCTGACCCTGCTCGCCGGTGGTCCGCTGTCGCTCGACGGCCTCGTCGGGGAGACCGGTTTGTCCGCGTCCCGGGTCGCGGCGCTGGTCAGCATGCTCGAGGTGAGAGGTCTGGTGTCAACCCTTCCCGGGCAGATGGTCCTGCGAACAACCCGGAAGGTGTAGGAGACCGGAGGGACCCCGTGGCCTCGCGCAAGGCGCTGGTGGTCGTCGAGTCGCCGACCAAGGCGCGGACGTTGTCCAGGTTGCTGTCGCGCCCCTATGAGGTCCGAGCGTCCATGGGCCATGTCAAGGATCTGCCCAAGAGCCGGCTCGGTGTGGATGTCGAGCAGGACTTCGCGCCCAAATATATCGTCATCAAGGGCAAGGGCCCGATCATCAAGGAACTCAAGGAGGCTGCCAGGAAGGCCCAGGCGGTCTACATGGCCACTGACCCCGACCGCGAGGGTGAGGCCATCTCGTGGCACTTGTCCGAAGTCCTGCGGCCCGTGAATCCCCACATCCGCCGCATCGAGTTCCACGAGGTCACCAAAGAGGCGGTGGCCCGGGCGCTTCGCCATCCCCGGGAGATCGATCAGCGATTGGTCGATGCGCAGCAGGCCCGCCGCATCCTCGACCGTCTGGTCGGCTACAAGCTCAGCCCACTGTTGTGGCGCAAGGTGCGCGGGGGGCTCAGCGCCGGTCGGGTGCAGTCAGTCGCGGTTCGCCTGATCGTGGACCGTGAGCGCGAGATCGAGGCGTTCGTGCCCCGCGAGTACTGGTCGGTAGACGGGACGTTCCGGAGCCCGTCTGGCGAGACGTTTAGGGCGCGCCTGGTTGCCCGCAACGGGCAGCGGTACGGTACGCCGGCCGACGAGGGCGCGGTGGTCATGGCCACCGAGGCTGAGGCGAACGCTGTGCTCGACGCGCTGCGGCAGGCGTCCTACGTCGTCAGCGACGTCCGCCGCAAGGATCAGGTGCGCAATCCGGCGCCGCCATTCACCACCAGCACGCTGCAGCAGGAGGCCAACCGCCGGCTGGGGTTCTCCGCATCGCGCACCATGGCTGTTGCCCAGCAGCTCTACGAGGGGCTCGATGTCGGTTCGGGCGGCGCGGTGGGGTTGATCACGTACATGCGGACCGACTCCGTGCGGGTGGCAGCCGCGGCGCAGCGCGAGGCGCTGGCGTACATCGCCAAGGCGTTTGGGGAGGCCTACCTCCCCCAGCAACCCCGTCGCTACCGGTCGCGCCGTGATGCCCAGGACGCCCACGAGGCCATTCGCCCTACCAGCCTGAGCCGCACGCCCGAGCGGGTGAAGGCGTTCCTGCGGTCCGACCAGTACCGGCTCTACCGGTTGATCTGGGAGCGGTTCCTGGCCAGCCAGATGGCCTCGGCGATCCTGGACACCCTGTCGGTGGATCTGGCCGGCGGCGAGTTCCTCTTTCGGGCCACGGGCAGCCGCCTCAAGTTCCCGGGCTTCCTGATCCTGTATCGCGAGACGATGGAAGATGGCGAGGAGAACGGCGAGGGCTGGTTGCCCCCTCTAACCGCCGGCGATCCGGTGGCCTTGGTCGACCTGTCGCCCGAGCAGCACTTCACGCAGCCGCCGCCGCGGTACACGGAGGCCACGCTGGTGCGGGCACTGGAGGAGCGCGGGATTGGCCGGCCCAGCACGTATGCGCCCACCATCGAGACCATCAAGAAGCGCGGCTATGTCCATGTGCACCAGCGTCGGCTGGTGCCGACCGACATGGGCCGTATGGTGACCGATCTGCTGGTGGAGCACTTTCCGGAGATCGTGGATGTGGACTTTACCGCCCGCGTCGAGGACGACCTGGACCACATCGAAGAGGGCCGGGCGAACTGGCAGCAGATCGTCCGCGGGTTCTACGGTCCGTTCGAGAAGACCCTGCAGCGGGCCGAGGCCAAGATTCCGGTCGTCGAGCTGCCCGAGGTCGAGATCGGCGAACCGTGCCCCCAGTGCGGCCGGCCCCTGGTGCGCAAGCACGGTCGGTTCGGGGAGTTCATCGCTTGCTCCGGCTATCCGCAGTGCCGCTACACCAGACCGGTCGGTATCGGTGTCCTCTGCCCGAGGTGCGGCGGCGAGATCGTCGCGCGACGCACCAAGCGTGGCCGGATCTTCTATGGATGTTCGAACTACCCCACCTGCACGTTCACGTCGTGGGACCGGCCGAGCGAGAAACCGTGCCCGCGGTGCGGGAGCCTGATGGTGATCAGGTCCGGGCGCCGGGGCACGCAGGTCCGCTGTACCAACGAAGGCTGCGGCCACAGCGAAGGAGTTGGCGAAGGGACGACCCCCCCGTCGCCTGAACCCGCAGCCGTCGCGGCCGGGTGGGGGCCCGGTGGGCCTGCGCGCCACCCTGGGAAGGGATAAGCCGCAGTGCGCCCCGTCGGTCGCCGCGCTGCCCAGCCATCAACGCCCGTCGCTCGTGCGGGGTCGGGCTCACCGGATCGCGACCTCGAGGACTTCCTCCACATGCTGGAGGCCGAGCAGAACGCCTCGCCCCACACGAGGGCGGCGTACCGGCGTGATCTCCAAGCGTTCCGGCGCTTCCTGCGCGCCGAGCGCGTACATAGCTGGGACGGCGTGACCCCGGCCCTGGCGAGGCGGTACCTGGCGACCCTGCACCAGCGGTACGAGCGCGCGTCGGTCGCCAGACGGCTCTCGAGCCTGCGGTCGTTCTATCGGTTCCTGCGGCGCGAGGGTCGGGTGACGGCGAGCCCGATGCGGTTGATCTCCGCGCCCCGCCGCCGTCGGAGGCTGCCCGGCGCCCTGACGCACGATGCGGTGGCGGCGCTGCTGGCCGCGCCGCCACTCGATCAGCCGACTGGCCTGCGCGACCGCGCCATCCTCGAACTGCTCTACGCCGGCGGACTGCGGGTCGGCGAACTCGTAGCCCTCCGCTGCGGGCAGGTCCATGGCGATGAGATCCGCGTGCGCGGGAAGGGCGGCAGAGATCGCCTCGTGCTGGTCGGCAGCCAGGCGGCCGCCTGGCTGCGTCGCTATCTCGCCGAAGCGAGGCAGAAGCTGGCCATCCCGCGCGGCGCCCGCCGCGACACCGACGCCCTCTTCCTCAATGCCCGCGGCGGCCCGCTCACCACCCGGGCGGTGCAGCTGCTGGTGGCCCGGTGGGTGCGCGCGGCGGCGGTCCAGCAACGCACAACGCCCCACGTGCTCCGGCACACGTTCGCCACGCACCTGCTCGACGGTGGCGCCGACCTGCGCGCGGTGCAGGAGCTGCTCGGCCACGCCAGCCTGGCCACCACCCAAATCTACACCCACGTCTCCCGGGAGCACCTCAAGCGCATCTACGCTCAGGCCCATCCTCGGGCCTGAGCCCCGTCCGGGGGTTTTCCTGCGTCGTGCAGGCATGCTATACTACCGCGGGATTGCCGCCCCGCGCGGCGCGGTCTTGACGCAGGCACCCCGCAAAGTCGGCAACGATTTTGCGGGGTTTCTGTGCGGGGCCGCCGGCGAGGCGGGTTCTATCACGCACGCGTACCTGACCCGGCGAGGGTGTCGGTTTTTCCGGCCTCGGCCCGGCCTCCGGGGATGAGGGACGCGGAGGAACGCAACCATGCGGGACGCGGGTGGGCGCCGGGTCCCAAGAGGAGGACAGCGTGCCAGTTGTCACCATGAAGCAGTTGCTCGAGGCCGGGGTGCACTTCGGGCACCAGACCCGTCGCTGGAACCCCAAGATGAGCCGGTTCATCTTCACCGAGCGCAACGGCATCCACATCATCGATCTGCAGAAGAGCGTGCCGCTCATCGAGGAGGCGTATCGGTTCGTCCGCGAGACGGTGGCTGGGGGCGGTGACGTGCTCTTCGTCGGTACCAAGAAGCAGGCCCAGGACGCCATCCGCGAGGAGGCCACCCGGGCGAGTCAACCGTTCGTCAACCAGCGCTGGCTGGGCGGCATGCTGACCAACTTCCAGACCATTCGCCGGCGGGTGGAGCGGTTGCGCGAGATCGAGGACATGAAGACCCGCGGCGTCATGGACGTGCTGCCCAAGCGGGAGCAGGCGCGGCTGCTGGAAGAGGCCGCCCGGCTCGAAAAGTTCCTGGGCGGGATCAAGACCATGGCCAAGTTGCCCTCGGCCGTCTATGTGGTGGACACCCGCCAGGAGCACATCGCGGTGGCCGAGGCGCGCAAGCTCGGTATTCCCGTCGTCGCCATTCTCGACACCAACTGTGATCCCGACGAGGTGGACTATCCCGTCCCCGGCAACGATGACGCCATCCGCGCGGTCCGACTGATCACCAACCGCATCGCCAACGCCTGCGTCGAAGGCCTGGAAGAGCGGCGCAAGCGTCAGGTGCACGAGGAGCCAGTCGAAGGCGTCGATGCCGGAGAAGAGGAAGACCAGATGGCCCTGGGGGCTGGTGTGGAGTTCCCCGAGACCGTGGGTTCAGACGCTTAGGAGATGCGAGGCTAACGGATGCGTGTGTCCACGGAGATGGTGAAAACCCTGCGGGCCCGCACCGGGGCCGGCGTTATGGACTGTCGTCGCGCGCTGGAAGAGGCCAACGGCGACCTCGACGCCGCCGTAGCGTTGCTCCGCGCCAAGGGTCTGGCAGCGGCGGCGAAGCGCGCGGGTCGGGCGGCCACGGAGGGGGTCGTGGAAGCCTATGTGCACCCGGGCAGCCGGCTCGGCGCTCTGGTTGAGGTGAACTGCGAGACGGACTTCGTGGCACGCACAGAGGAGTTCAGGACCCTCGCGCGGGAACTGGCCATGCAGGTCGCCGCCACCGCGCCGCGGTACGTCTCCAAGAACGACGTCCCGCCCGAGGAGCTGGCCCTGCGCCGAGCCGAGATTCTCAGAGAGTCCCCCGGCGCCTCCGACGACGAGGTCGAGAGGCAGTTGGGTCTGTGGTGCGCTGAGGTGGCCCTGCTCGAGCAGCCCTACATCCGCGACGCGGGCCGGCGAGTGGCCGATGTGGTAGCAGACGCCGTGGCGCGGACTGGCGAGGACATCCGGGTCAGGCGGTTCGCGCGGTTCAGGCTGGGAGAGTAGCCGCCGACCAAGGAGCGACCATGAACACGGCAACGGACGCCGCCTGGCGGCCTGTGTACCGGCGGGTGCTCCTCAAACTCAGCGGCGAGGCGCTGGCCGGGGACGGCGGCGCGGGGCTGGACCCCCACGTCCTCCAGCTGGTCGCGTCTGAAGTCCAGCAGATCGTCAGCCGCGGCGTCCAGGTCGCCATCGTGGTGGGCGGCGGCAACATCGTGCGCGGCTCGGACCTGAGCAAACGCCTGGGCATTGAAGAGGTCACCGGTCACACCATGGGCATGCTGGCCACGGTGATCAATGGCCTGGCCCTGATGGACGCCATGGAGCGTGCGGGCCTCGTGGTGCGCGTGCAGTCGTCCATCGAAATGCACCAGGTGGCCGAACCGTTCATCCGCCGGCGCGCGCTCCGCCACCTCGAGAAGGGCCGGGTGGTGATCTTCGTGGGTGGGACCGGCAGTCCGTACTTCAGCACCGACACCGCCGCTGCGCTGCGTGCGATCGAGATCCAGGCCGATGCGCTCCTGATGGCCAAGAAGGGGGTCTCGGGCGTCTACGACAAGGATCCCAGGGAGCATCCCGATGCGGTGATGTACACCCACCTGGATTACATGGACATCCTCAACCGGGACCTCCGGGTGATGGACGCCACGGCGGCCGCGCTGTGCAAAGACAACAACATGGACATCATCGTTTTCGATGTGGCTCGCCCCGGGAACATCATTCGGGCCGTCGCGGGAGATCCGATCGGGACCCTGGTGGGAGGGGCCCGCCGATGACCGATGAGGTCCTGGCCGACGCCAGAGCCCGGATGCAGAAGGCCATCGAGGTCACCCGGCGCGAGTTCGCCGCGCTGCGCGCCGGCCGGGCAAATCCCGCGCTGCTAGAGCATCTGAAGGTGGACTACTATGGCACGCCGACCCCGCTGCAGACGCTGGCCACCATCACCGCACCCGAACCCCGCCTGCTGGTGCTCAAGCCGTTCGACCGAAACGCGGTCAAAGATATCGAGCGCGCCCTCCTGCAGAGCGATCTGGGCCTGAATCCCTCCTTTGACGGCGCGGTGTTCCGCATCCCGATCCCGCCGTTGACCGAAGAGCGGCGACGGGATCTGGTGAGGATCGCGCGCAAGCACGCCGAGGAAGGCCGAGTCGCCATCCGCCACATTCGGCGCGAGGCCAAGGAGATGCTCGAGCAACTCGAGCACGACGGCGACATCTCGGAGGACGAGAGCCGCCGGGGCATCGAGCGCCTGCAGCACGTGACCGACGAGATGATCGCGCAACTCGATCACCTGCTCCAGATCAAGGAGCGGGAAATCATGGAAGTCTAGGGTGTCCTGTTTGGACGTAGTGTTTGCACTTGAGGAGCTGCCCTTGGTGAAGACAGGAGGGCCATCGCCCAGGCTCCAACCGAGGTGTTGCAACCAGCAAGACCTGGGGAGGGGATGGGCAGATGAC
>JAVKIJ010000085.1:0-12569 GCA_031459535.1 Candidatus Fervidifonticultor quintus
CCTGGAGTATGCCACGACGCCGGAACTCGTGGTCGCCATGCTCCAGCGCATCGATCACCCCGCCCTGGGGCTCACCCTGGACCTCGCCCACCAGTTCTCCAACGGGGACGAACTGCGGCTGGACGCGCTGCTGACGCACATCATCCATGTGCACGTCTCCGGGTCTACCCGGGACAGGGTGCACGTGCCGCTGGCCGAGGGAATCTACGCCCTGGAGCCGGCGCTGGCGGCGCTGGAGCAGGCGTTTGGCGGCATGGTGGTAATCGAGGGTTACGTGCGCGGCCGCGCCCGGGAGACGCTGGCGGACAACCTCCGGGTGATGACGGAACTGCTGAATCCCCCGGCGCCGTAGCCGGCCTACAGATCCGCGAAGCCGTCCAGGATGCGCGCGATGTGCCGGGCGGCGTTGAGGAAGTCCACGAGCCGCACGTGCTCGTCGGGCGCGTGGGTACGGTTGCCCGCATACCCGACTCCGGCCGTCACGACCGGAATGCCCAGGGGTCGGGAGAAGGCGTAGATGGGACTGCTGCCGCCGCCGATGGGCCTGACCTGCGCCGGGACGCCGTAGACCTCTTGGGCGGCGCGCACCGTCAACCCGACCAGGGGGTCGTCTACCGGGACGCGCGCCGGCCACATCGCACCGAGCCTGCGCACCGCCACGTCGGGAAACCCTTCCCGGTCGAGGTGCGACCGCAATTTGGCGAAGATGTCCTCCGGGTCCTGCCACGGCACCAGGCGGAAGTCGATCTTGCACGTGGCCGTGGCCGGAATCACGGTCTTCATCCCGGGTCCCTGGTAGCCGGCGGCGATGCCGGCGATGTTGCAGGTCGGCTCGAAGATCGCCTGGCTCAGGGCCCGGCCGGAGGCGCCGCGCACGAACGCGCCGACCCCGTAGGTCTGACGCAGCCACGGCTCCTCGTCGGGGAGCGCGGCCAGCATCTCCAAATCTCGCGTCGAGGGCGGCTCGACGTCGTCGTAGAACCCGCGGATCAAGACCCGATGGTCGGGGCCCACCAGCGTCGCGAGCGCCCGGTGCAGCCGCCATGCGGCGTTGGGCAGGATGTGGGCGGCCCCGGAGTGCGCGTCACGCGCCATGGTCTGGACCTCCAGTTCGACGGCGAGGATGCCCCGGCGGCCCAGGGTGGTTTCCGGTCGGCCCGAGGCGGCCAGGCCTCCTTCCTCCCAGACGGCGCCGTGACAGCGCAGGGCATCCCGGTGCGCGCGCACGAACTCGGCGATGTGCGGGCTGCCGATCTCCTCTTCGCCTTCCACGACGAAGAGCACGCCGCAGGGCAGGCCGCCGTCTCCCGCGGCGCGCGCTGCCTCCACCGCGGCGAGGCGGGCGATGAACTCGCCCTTGTCGTCCTTGGCGCCGCGGGCGTAGAGGGCGCCGTCCCGCAGAGTCGGCTCGAATGGTGGTGACGTCCACAGGTCCAGCGGATCGGGTGGCTGGACGTCGTAGTGGTTGTAGAAGAGCATCGTGCGCTCCGAGCGGCCGCCCGCGCGGCCGACGACAATGGGGTTGCCAGGCGTGGCCACCCGTTCCACGCGAAAGCCGTGCCGCTCCAGGATCTGCGCGACCAGGGCGGCGCACTCCAGGGTGCCCTCGCCCGTGGCAGAGACGCTGGGCTGGGCGCAGAGCTCGGCCGTCTCGGCGATGTATCCGTCGAGGCCTGCCTGCAGGAATGCGTCAATGCGCGCGGCGCGGTCCGACGACATGGCTGGACCCTCTGGGCGGCTCGAGACCGGGATGCGCGCTCAGGCCGGCACAGCCGGCCGGTACTTGGGCAGCGCCTCTCGCATGCGGCGGATGCCCTCGCGGATGTTCTCCTGACTGTTGGCGTACGAGAACCGCAGGTATCCGCGCCCCCCGTCCCCGAACGCGGTGCCTGCCAGGCAGGCCACACCCGCCTCGTCGAGCAGGAAGGCGCCCAGCCGCTTGACGTCCGTGTCGATGGCGGCCACATTGGGAAATGCGTAAAAGGCCCCGCGCGGCATGCGGCAGCGCACGCCCTCGATCTGCGTCAGCGCGTCGATGATGATCTGGCGCCGCGCCCGAAACTCGGCCACCATGCGATCCACGCTGTCCTGCGGACCGGACAACGCCGCGATGGTGGCAATCTGCGAGAACGCCGCCGCGCAGGAGCTGGAGTTGATCATCAACTGGGCCATCTTCTCCGCGAGCTCCGGCCGCATGACGCCGAAGCCGATGCGCCACCCGGTCATCGCGTAGGTCTTGGACAGGCCGTCCAGAATGATGGTCCGGTCCTGCATCCCGGGCACCGCGGCGATGCTGTAGTGCGTGCCCTCGTAGAGGATGCGGCTGTAGATCTCGTCGCTGAGCACGTAGGCTCCGGTGGGCAGCACCGCTTCGGCGACGGCCTCCACGTCCGCGCGGTCCAGCGCCGATCCGCACGGGTTATGGGGGGAGTTGAGCACCACCATCCGCGTGCGCGGGCTCAGCATGGCCCGGAACTCATCGAGGTCGAACCGGAAGTCGTTCTCCTCCCGCAACCGGATCGGCCGGAGCGTGGCACCGATGAACCGGGCGATCGATTCGTAGATGGGATACCCGGGATCTGGGTAGATCACCTCGTCACCAGGGTTGACCAGCGACAGCATAGCGAACAGCAGGACGTTCTTGGACCCCGGCGTGATGACCACGTTGTCGGCGTCCACCTTGATGCCCCGGGTGCGCGCCATGTAGTCGGCCACGGCCTGGCGGGCCTCCATGATGCCCGCGGCGGGGGTGTAGTGCGTGTACCCGTCGCGCATCGCTCGGATGGCCGCCTCCATGATGTGGGTGGGTGTGTCGAAGTCAGGCTCGCCGATCTCCAGGTGGATGATGTGGCGGCCCTGGGCTTCCAACCGTCGGGCGCGGGCCAGGACTTCGAACGCGGTCTCGGTCCCCAGCGCACTCATCCGAAGGGCAAACTCGATGTCCACGACGCGTCCTCCTCGCCTGGTGTTCGTCGAGGCCTCGCCGGCTTACAGGCCCCGTGGTCCATCCAGGGATGGGCTTCTGCGGCGCGCCCGGCACTCCTGCGGACGGGCTGGGGCGTGCCGCGGCCATCCGGCTGGTACCCGATTGGCCCGGCAGATCGGCTTTGCTACACTTCGTGAGGACTTGGCGCACCGCATGTTCAAACCCGGGACGGGTGGAGGCGGTATGACCCCTATCAGTGTGGTTTCCTACGGACTCGGCCCCATCGGCGCAAGCATCGCCCTCCACGCGCTGGACGTCGGGTACCGGATCGTCGGGGCCGTGGACATCGACCCCGAGAAGGCCGGGCGCGACCTTGGCGCGCTGATCGGCCGCGACCCCCTCGGCGTCACGATCACGGCTGACCCGGCCGAGGCGCTGGCCCGCGGACCTCAGGTTGTGCTGCACTCCACGCAGTCCCACATCCCCGAGGTCCTCTCTCAGATCCTGGAGTGCCTGGAGGCCGGCGCGTGCGTGGTGTCCACGTGCGAGGAAATGGCTTTTCCGTGGTACCGGCATCCGGCCGCGGCACACAGGATCGATCGGGTCGCCAAGGCGAAGCACGTTGCCGCCGTCGGCGTCGGCGTGAACCCCGGCTTCGTCATGGATTTGCTGCCGGTGGTACTGACCGCGCCCTGCCGCGACGTCCGGTCCATCCACGTGACCCGCGTGGTGGACGCCGGCAAGCGGCGTCTCCCTCTACAGCGCAAGGTCGGCGCGGGCATGACGCGGGCAGAGTTTGTGGCGGGCGTGGCCGAAGGACGCCTGGGACACGTAGGACTCCAGGAATCGGTGGCCATGATCGCCGATGCGCTCGGCTGGCAGCTCGATGGCATCACCGAAGACATTGAGCCGGTCGCCGACGGCGAGCAGGTCAGGGGACTGCACCAGGTCGCCCGGGGCTCCCAGGGCGGCCGCCCGGTCATCACACTGGACCTGACCATGGCCGTGGGCGCGCCGAACCCGCGCGACAGCATCGTCATCGAGGGAGACCCCCCACTCCATGTCACGGCCGCCGGGGGCGTGCACGGGGACATCGCCACCTGTGCGATCGCCGTCAATGCCATCCCTCGCATACTGGAGGCGCCGCCCGGGCTGACCGCGGTCCACCGTCTGCCCCCGCTCCGATACGGCGACGCCCGCTCATCCTGGTAACTCCGGCAAGCGGCGCTGCGCGACGGCGCAGTGCCCCTCGCACGCTCCCGGGATCAGGACCCGCCGGCGCCTGGCCACCATGTCGTAGAGCCTCTGCCCGGCCACCACGCGCACGGCAGCCAGGAGTGGAACCACGGGCCACAGGACGACGAGGCGCCCACCGATGGCCACGATCGCGTCGAGCCCTTCTTTGACCGCGCCCGAGGCCGTGACGGCCTGAATGCGGCGGGTCGCGCGGTCCGCGTCCAGACCATGGGTCTCGAGCACCCCGGGGTCGCGGAACGAGACGAACTGCACCAGTGACAGAATGTCGCACCGGGCCCACCGGCGGACGCTCCGCGTGCACAGCAGGCACCAGCCGTCGTAGAGCACGACCAGGTGCCACCGCCTTCGCAGCCATCCGGCCAGTTGCCGGTACTCGCCGTCGGTCAGAAGCAGGGGGTAGAGACTCAGCATGCTCCAGGCGAAGGTGACGAGGCCCATGAGTGCGGCGATGGCGCTGTGAAAGGCCACTCCAGCGGCAATCATCGCATACCGGGTCCACCGGTTGAGCAGCAACGGGAGGAACATGATCTCGAAGAGCACCGTGCCGTACGTGGCGCCGACTACCAGGTACGGATTGCGATAGACGAGAGCGGCCGCGCGCGGCCAGGAGAACTCGTCCACCCGCAGGACGTAGTACAGGGCGGTGCCATTCTGCCACATCTCTCCCATGGCCTTGTACAGGCCGGTGCTCATGTACAGGAGCGACAGCTGGGCGATGATGAGCAGGACCCCCGCATTGTGGGCGATGGCCCGCACCTGGCGCCACCACGGCGGCAGCGGGCGATCTGGTCGGCGCGCGTCCAACGAGAAATGGGCGCCCGCGTCAACGAGCACCAGGAAGAGCAGCGCCAGGCGCATGATGTTGTCGCCACCGTCGGTAATGAATGGATTCCGCATCTGCAGCGACCAGAGCAGCAGCCAGTGTAACGCGGTCGAGAGCCGCGTCCGGTACCCGAGAGTGAACGACAACGCGACCACCATGCCCGCCAGGTAGACCGCCTCGAAGAAGAGGGGTGACGGGCTGAGCTGCCAGACCGAGAACGGCGGTTGTAGCCCCACGAACCGGTCGTGCGGCCAGATCCCGGCCGGCCCCCACAGCAGATGGCGGACGGGGACGTGCAGCGCGTAGTAGTAGAGGGCCCACATCCCCAGCAGGATGCGGACCAGCGAGGCTCCCACCAGCCAGCGTTCCTGGGAGAACCAGACCAGTACCCGTGCACCCAGAATCCGCACGGCGATCACCTCGCGGGCTGATAGGCGTCCCACGGGAGCCCGATGAACCGGGTGAGCCCCGCGGAGGCCGGCAGATCCCGCCTCGACCACGCCGGCGGGGTGTGCATGAGGATCCGCATCTGCACCGCTCTCGTCTGTCCCGATCCGACGACCCGATCGCAGGCCATTGACGCGGTGCGACGAAGCAGGTAGGCTCCTGCGTCTCGAAGCCTGTCCACGACCGGCCCCTCCCGGCGGCAGGCCGGGGAGTTGGGCGTGCGCTTGCAGATCACCTGACGCCACTCGTCGTGGGTGACCCCCAGGAACAGCCTGATGGCATTCTGCTGGACACGCAGGATGCGGCCCATGGGTGACGTCCGATTCCTGTGGTGGCGCGCGAGCAGGGGCTGTGTGGCGTCGATCCATGGTGATGTGACGGTCTGGGTGCGACAGCGCACCGACAGCACGTAGTTGGTGCGAATGGGGTTAGGGGCGAAGAGATGCCAGTTCTGCGCGAATAGCGGGTGCGCGAGCCGGAAGACGACCGGTAGCCACTGGGCCTTGACCGGGTTCGGCGGCGTCAGGTACAGCACGGTATTCGCGAGGTAGAGCCCCGCGGCTGCCAGGACGACGATGAGAACGACCGTGGGTAGGATGACGCGTTGCACTGCAGACCTCCTCGGGCCGCCTGGGGGAGGGAGGCCTTCCCCCAGGCATTCTTCCAGCCCAAAGCCGGCTCTAGGGGGCCGGGTCGAAGAGCTCAGGCACGAGCTGCGTCTGGAGCTGCCCTGGCGCCTCGCCGCCGAGACGTTCGGCGGCCCACTTGGCAGCCTCAAGGGCGAGCGCCTGAAGCCCGGCGGTGACCGCGGCCAACGCGATCTCGCGCCACCACTCTGGCGATGAGAGGCTCTCTTCCTGGCTGTAGGCGTAGTCGCCGCCGTAGTCGCCCACGTACGCCACATCGCCGTCGACACCCATGTCGGCCATGCCCGTCAGGGCCGACGATACGGGCAGGCATTGCCCCGACATCTGCGCCGGAGCCCCGTGGCACTGCCGGAAGGCCGTGCTGGCCTCCGGAAGAGGCTGCGCCCTCGACCCCCGCACGGCTACCGCCGTGACGAGAAACACCAGGACCAGCAATCCTGCAACCGTCTTCACACAAATCCCCTCCCTCTGCCGACCGTGGTCCGGCCGAGCCCGCTGTGACTTCACCCCATTTATCGGCAGCGAGTGGGGCAGCTACCGGGATCGGGCTTCGAAGATCACCACGGCAGTGGCCGAGAGGTTCAACACGACGTGCGAGATCGTGGACGCGCCCGTGCCCCAACGCCACCGCACGGCTCCGAGCATCAGGGATGACGCGATGAGGACCGTCGTACGGCTCACCGAAAGATCGACGACCACGTGCTTGGCGGCAAACATCGCCGCCGTGGCCAGCAGCGCTGCGCCCGGGCTCCAGGCCCCCGCGAGCACCGACTGGATGATGCCCCGCCACACGAACTCCTCGACGACCGGCGCCAGCAGGCCGTTCTCGACCAGGAACATCAGTGTCACCATGAGGCTGGCTTCTCGAAATCCCTGCGCGAGTGCTTCGTAGGCGACCGGCCCGAAGACGCGTCCATCCACCATGGACGCCGGGTACAGGCCCGCGAAGAGCCCGGCGCCGGCGGCCGCCCCGGCGGCGGCAGCCGCCCACGAGAGCCGGTATCCCATCGAGCCGAGGCCAAGCCCTGCGCGGCGCCTGTACCGGTCGAACCACGCACCCAGGATGCCGAAGGCCAGCGCGCCGGCGACCGCCTCGGTGGCGATCAGCAGCCCGGGCGAGGGTCGTACGCCGCCCCGTTCCCACAGAGCAATCCATACCGCCGCGCCGCCGGCGGCGCGGATGCCAAACTCGACAGCCACCCACCGCAGCGCCGCACCGATGCCGGCGCTGGCGGGGAGCCGCGCGGGCGTCACGTCGCTCGCCACGGCACCGGCAGCAGGATCCCTTATGGCCACACCTCGCCCTTACGCGCGAGGTCTCTCCGGGCTCTCTCGCTCTGACTTCCCCACCAGTGCTGCCCGGGCCAGGGTCAGGACGACCACCCGCGCGGCGCCCGAGGCGCGCAGCACCGCAGCGCACGCGTTGACGGTCGCGCCGGTCGAGAAGACATCGTCCACCAGCAGCACGTTCCCGCTCATTGCCTCGCCGCCACGCCCGAAGGCCCCGCGCACGGCAGACCGGCGCGCGCGTACGTCGAGCGTGGCCTGGGAGTGCTCGTGGCGCACCCGGCGCACGGCATGGGCCAGGAGGGGCAGCTGCAATCTGGTGGCGATCGGGCGCGCCAGCAGCGCGGCCTGATTGAACCCGCGCGTGACCAGCCTCGAGGGGTGCAGGGGCACCGGCACGACTGCGGTGAGTCCGGCGGTCGCCTGCGTGGGAACGGACTCGGCCATCAGTTGGCCCAACATCCGGCCCAGGACGCGGTGGCCGCCGTACTTGAACGCCCAGATCGCGTCACGCAGCGGCCCCTCGTAGACGAACAGCGACCAAGCCCTGTCAAAGGCCGGCGGACGGACCCGGCAGGCCTGGCAGAGGCGTACCGAATCGGGTGGCACCCGGGTCGTCGGTGACGGGCGCGGCCCGAGCGGGCCCCCGCACCGGCTGCACAGCGGCGGGCGCAGCGGCCGGAACCGCCCCACACACTGGACGCACACCTGCGCGCCCGGTCGCCCGCATGAGACGCAGGCCGGCGGGTAGAGCAGGTCGAGGAGGCGGCCCCACACCCATCAGATCGGCGAACCGGCCGCGTCTGATCGGGTCAGTGGGCTGGACCCTTTGCGGGCCCGTCGGGCTCTGCCACGGACGCCCGAAGGCTCAGGTCCCCTCCTGCCAGGACTCCAAGTAGCGGCGCTGCTCGTCCGTCAGGACGTCGATCCCGATGCCCAGGGCTTCCAGCTTCAGCCGGGCCACGGCCTCGTCGATCGCGGGCGGGACCGGATGGACGGTCCGCGCCATCGAGGGGCCCGAGGCGGCCAGGTGCTCGGCCGCCAGGGCCTGGTTGGCGAACGACATGTCCATCACCGCGGCCGGATGGCCCTCGGCCGCCGCCAGATTGAGCAGCCGGCCCTCGGCGAGCAGGTAGAGGCGGCGGCCGTCGGCCAGCGTGAACTCCTCCACGTGCTCCCGCGCGCGGCGGCGGCCGGTGGCCATACCCTCCAGGGCCGGGATGTCGATCTCGACGTTGAAGTGCCCGCTGTTGGCCAGAATGGCGCCGTCGCGCATCAGCGCGAAGTGCTCGGCCCGCAGCACCCCGATGTTGCCGGTCACGGTCACGAACACGTCGCCCACACGCGCTGCCTCCGCCGACCGCAGCACCTGGTAGCCGTCCATGGCAGCCTCGAGCGCGTGCAAGGGCGAGACCTCGGTGACGATCACGCGGGCGCCCATGCCCCGCGCGCGCATGGCCACCCCGCGGCCGCACGACCCATAGCCGCAGACGACCACGGTCCGGCCCGCCAGCAGGACGTTCGTGGCCCGCAGCAACCCGTCAATGGTGGACTGCCCGGTGCCGTACCGGTTGTCGAACAGGTGCTTGGTCTTGGCGTCGTTGACCGCGATGATCGGATAGCGCAGCGCCCCATCCCGGGCCATGGCCCGCAGGCGGATCACGCCGGTCGTCGTCTCCTCGGTGCCGCCGATGATGCCGCCGAGCAGGTCTGTCCGCTCCCGGTGCAGCGTGGACACCAGGTCCGCCCCGTCGTCCATCGTGATGTGCGGCTCCCCGGCCAGCACCTGGTGAATGTGCCGGTAGTACGTCTGACGGTCCTCGCCGCGGATGGCGAAGACGCTGATGCCGTGTTCCGCGGCCAGCGCCGCGGCCACGTCGTCCTGGGTCGAGAGCGGGTTGCTGGCGCACAGCGCGACGTCTGCGCCGCCCGCGCGCAGGGTCAGGACCAGGACGGCGGTTTCCGTGGTGACGTGCAGGCAGGCGGCGATGCGGCGGCCGCGGAGCGGCTGCTCGGCGACGAACCGCTCCCTGATCCGGCGCAGGACCGGCATCTCCCGCTCGGCCCAGGCGACCCGCCGCAGGCCCTCTGCGGCCAGGGCGATATCACGCACGTCGTGACTCATCCCGTCTCCTCCTGTCCTGTGCTGGCGGGTTACTCGATGAAGTCCTTGAGGCGCTTGCTGCGGGATGGGTGGCGCAGCTTGCGCAGGGCCTTGGCCTCGATCTGGCGGATGCGTTCGCGGGTCACGCCGAACTCGCGTCCGACCTCCTCAAGGGTGCGGGGCCGGCCGTCGTCCAGGCCGAAGCGCAGCTTCAGCACCTTGCGCTCGCGGGGGGTGAGCGTCTCCAACACGCCGTCAAGTTGTTCCTTCAGCATGGTGAACGACGCCGCCTCGGCCGGCGCCAGGGCCTCGTGGTCTTCGATGAAGTCGCCCAGGTGGCTGTCCTCTTCTTCACCGATAGGCGTCTCCAGCGAGATGGGCTCCTGGGCGATCTTGTTGATCTCCCGCACGCGCTCCACCGGGAGGCCCATCGCCTCGGCGATCTCCTCCGGGCTGGGCTCCCGGCCCAGCTCCTGCAGGAGCTGCCGCGAGACGCGCACCAGCTTGTTGATGGTCTCGACCATGTGGACCGGAATCCGGATGGTGCGTGCCTGGTCCGCCAGGGCCCGAGTGATCGCCTGCCGAATCCACCACGTCGCATACGTGCTGAACTTGTACCCCTTGCGCCAGTCGAACTTCTCGACCGCCCGGATCAAGCCCAGGTTGCCTTCCTGGATCAGGTCGAGGAACAGCATGCCCCGGCCGACGTACTTCTTGGCGATGGAGACGACCAGGCGCAGGTTCGCTTCGATGAGGCGGCGCTTGGCTTCCTCGTCGCCCTTCTCCATGCGCTGCGCCAGCGCCACCTCCTGGGGCTGGGTGAGCAGGGGGACCTTGCCGATCTCCTTGAGGTACATCCGGACGGGATCGTCAATGGAGATCCCCTCCGGTGCGCGCAGGGCGGCTTCGGTCTCCTCCTCGGTTTCCTGCTTGCTCTTGGGCTCGGCCGCTTTCTCGTCCTCGACGACCTCGATCCCGTGCTCGGCGAGCACGCTGTAGAGCCTGTCAATCTGCTCCACGTTCTGCTCGACGTCCGGAAACTGCTCGAGGATGTCGTCGTGGGTGACGAACCCGCGCTTCTTCCCCACGTCGAGGAGCGCTTTGAGCTCCGTCGAGAGCTCTTCCGCGGGCGCGGGTGCCTGTGGCTTCTTCTTGGCCATGGCCAACTCCGGGCAGGCGCAGCGCCTACCGGTTCCGCTTCCCCGAAACGATCAACTCCGCATACGCCGCCTGGAGGCGGCGCAGTTCCTCCTCGTCGCCCCGGGCCTGGGCCGCCTGAATCGCCTCCCAGACGCGGCGGCGCTCGGCGGCGGCCGGCTCGGTCTGGGTCAGGTACCGGATCGCGCCCTCCACCGCTCTCTCCTTGTCGCGCTCGGTCACCGGCGGCTCCTCAAACGCCAGCCGCATCAGCAACTGCGCCGCGTCGTCGGCGAGCCCATCGCGCAGCTCCTTGGGGCCAGCCTGCGGCGCCCCGAACAGCGCCGCGGCCAGCGCCTGATGCGCGGGCGACCCAAATGCCTCGGACCGCAGTACGCTGGCGATGCGGGCGCGCCGCGCCGGCTCCCGCACCATCACGTGCAGGAGCAGGCGCTCTGCCTCTTCTCGGGCCCGATCGCTGCGCGGCGCGGGTGCACTGGAGGCCTCTCCCGACGGCCGTCCGGGGCGCCGACGCGCGCGCAGCCGTTGCCGCAAGGCGTCTTCGGGCGCGCCAAACCGCTCTGCCAGCGCGCGCAGGTACTCCGCGGCGCGGACCGGGTTTGCGACCAATTGAATAGCATCCAGCATTTCGTCAATGATGGCAAGCCTTCCTTCACGCGTGGCCGGGTCGTGCCGCCGGGCGGCGGCCTCCAGCCGGTACTCGAACGCCGGGAGGGCGGACGCCAGCAGGCGTCCAAATGCCTCCGGGCCCCGACGGCGCAGGTAGCTGTCCGGGTCTTCACCGGCGGGGAGTCCCACCACCCTGGCCGCCACCTCGGCCTCCTCGCACAGCGCCAGAGCCCGCTCAGCGGCCGCCTCGCCTGGCCGGTCCGAGTCGTACACCAGCGTGACCTTCGAGGCGAATCGCCTGACCAGGGCCACCTGGTCGGCGGTGAGCGCCGTGCCCAGCGAGGCCACGGCGTGGGTGAACTCGAACTGGTGGCAGGTCATGGCATCCATGTACCCCTCGACCACCAGCACCTCCCCCCGATCCCGGATGGCCTCCCGCGCCTGCCCGAGGGCGTAGAGGAGGCGTCCCTTGGTGAAGACCGGACCCTCCCTTGAGTTCAGGTACTTGGGCTCCGACTCGTCCAGCGCGCGACCGCCGAACGCCACCGTGCGGTCCTGGAGGTCAAAGATGGGAAACATCAACCGATCGCGGAACATGTCGAAGTACCCCTCGCCGCCCTGGCGGGCCGCGACTAGGCCGGCCTGCTCCAGCACCGCCGCGTCGTACCCACGCTGGCCGAGCGCCGTCAGCAATCCATCCCAGCCCGGCGGCGCGTAGCCCAACTGGAAGCGCGAGGCGATCGGGTCAGAGACCCCGCGCCCAGCCAGGTAGTCGCGCGCCTTCCTGCCCCGGGACGCCAGCATCGCGCGGAAGTACTCGCGCGCCGCGTCCAGCGCGCGCAGCGTCTGCTCTCGCTCGGACGACCGCCTGAGGGCGTCCGGAGAGGTCTCGACCTGCACCCCGGCCCGGCGGGCCAGCTCCAAGGCCGCCTCCATGAAGGTCAGGTTGCCGATGCGCATCACGAAGTCGAACACGTCTCCGCCCGCCCCGCAGCCGAAACAGTGGAACAGGCCCCGCTCCGGATCCACGTGGAACGACGGCGTCTTCTCCTGATGGAAGGGACACAGCGCCTTGTAGTAGCGGCCGGACTTCTTGAGGGCCGCGTGGCTGCCAACCAGCGCCAGGATGTCCGTGCGCCGCCGGATCTCTTCTTTGACCTCGGGGGTGATCCCCGCCCGGTTCATGCCGACACCCCTAGGAGCCCGTCCCGGAAATGGCGTCGAGATGAGATGCTATGAGACCTGACCTGCTTGTGAAGCGAGTACCAGGCCAGGAAAGCTCTTGGGCCGGGATCATCCCGTGCTCACCCT
>JAVKIJ010000086.1:0-12382 GCA_031459535.1 Candidatus Fervidifonticultor quintus
CGGTTCTACAATCGGGAGCGGCCCCATCTGGGCTATCGCCTCAAGGGGCGAACCCCGGCCATGGCATTCAGGACTCGATTGGAGTCTCAAAGTGCAAACACCTAGTCCGAACTTGACACGCTAGAACAATCCACGATGAAGCATCGGAAGCCTTCCACGGGCCTGTGGACTTGGCCCTGGATCTCTGGCAGCTTCCGATCGCAGGGGGGTGACGCGTCACGGCGCCGGCACGACCGTGCGCCAGATCGCCTGCCAGGCCCCACTCACGCGGACGAACACCCACACGTCCCAGCCCACCTCCTGGAAGTCGGTCGTGTCAATGGAATAGGTGATGGCGTAACGGTACGTGGCCACCGCCGCGTCGCCCACCACGTGCACGTCGGGGTCCGTGGCGTGGTAGTGGTGGATACGGGTTCCTGCCACGAACTCCCCGTAGCTCGCCACACACGTGTCCCGCCCCTCGACGCGGTCCTGGAACCGCGGGGAGATGATCACCATGTCCTCGTGGAAGTATGCGGCGAGGCGCTCGGGTCGGCCGCCCACCCACGCGGCGTTGATCTCCTCCACGAGCCGGCCGATGGCCGCCCGATCGTCGCCGTGCGCGTCCTCTCCCATCGGTGGGCCCGAAGTGCGCGGGCTATGCCCGTGCGACCGCTATGAACTGCCTGACCGCGGCCAGATGGGCATCCGGCGTTGCGAACCCGGCCTGCATCGTGCCCACGCACAGATGGGTGGCGCACAGATCACGCCATTCGTTCACGGCGCGGCGCCAGGTCTCCGGTCCGCCACTGCCCAGCGGAATCCGCCCTTCGATGCCGAACGACGCCGGATCACGGCCGGTCAATGCGAGCTCGCGCCGCAGCCGCTCCACCATCTCGCGCGGGGTGCTCGCCGGCGGTCGCCCGAAGGGGCTGGGCCGCCCGCCGCCGTACATCCAGCCGTCCGCCAGCCTGGCGGCACGCCGCAGGACCACGTCCGCCGATCCACCCATCCAGATGGGGATCGGCCGTTGGACGGGCAGCGGGTTGATACCGGCCTCGACGATGGTATGCCAGCGCCCGCGGAACGTGACGACCTCCTGGGTCCACAGCGCGCGCAGCACCTTCACCTGCTCGACGACGCGCACGCCGCGGGTGTGGAAATCCATCCCCAGGGCTTCGTACTCCACCGGGTTCCAACCTAGGCCCACCCCCAACCGGAGGCGACCGCCGCTCAGCAGGTCCACCTCGGCGGCCTGCTTGGCGACCAGGGCGGTCTGTCGCTGGGGCAGGATGAGAATCCCGGTGGCGAGCCCCAGCCGCCGCGTGCAGCCCGCGAGGTAGCCGAAGAGCGCGAAGGGCTCGTGAAACGGGTCCTCCCGGTCGTAACCCTGCCAACCAGGGCGGTTGGCTGTCTCGGCACCGAGCACGTGGTCGTACGCCAGCATGTAGTCGTAGCCCAGGTCTTCCACGGCCTGGGCGAAGTCACGGATGACGGCAGGATCTGTGCCGATCTCTGTCTGCGGAAAGACGACGCCCAGCTGCATGGCGATGAGCCCTCCTCAGCGCTTCCGTTCACCGGAATCGCGCGATGACCTCCTCGGCGGTGGTGCGCAGCGCCCGTTCCCGGTCGAGGCCCAGCGGCGGACCGATGCTGATCTGCGTGACGCCCATGCGCTGCAGCCATCGCACGCGCTCTATGACCTCTGCTGGGGTGCCCGCCACTGCCAGCCTGAACATCTGGGGCCGGACGAGCTCCGCCGCCCGCTGGTACTCGCCGGCCTGCCAGGCGGCTCTGATGTCGGCGAAGTCGTCGGGACCCAGCCCGATGGGCGCCAGCGTCTCGGCGCGCAGTGAGGGACCATAGTAGGCAATCAGCGGCCGCAGCGCGTCCTCGGTCTGGCGGCGGTCTTCACCGATGGCCCACCAGACGCAGGCCACCAGGTCGAAACCCTCCAGCGACCGTCCCGCCCGCATAGCCCCAGCCCGGATACGCGTCACCACGTCGCCAATGACCTCGGGAGGGAACGCGATGGGCAAGGCGCCGTCGCCGGCTTCGCCGGCGAACTCCAGCACCCTCGGGCCCTGGCCGCCGATGTAGATTGGCACGGGCGGTTGCGGCAGCGGGAACCGGAGCTTCGCTCCGGGCTTCCAGCCGCGAAAGACCTCGCCATCGAAGGCGGCCTCTCCGCCGCCGAGCAGGGCGCGTAGCAGGCGGGTGGCCTCCCGCAAGCCCGTCAGCGGCTTCGCCTGCCGCAACCCCACCCAGTCCAGGTAGGGCGGGTCGCCGGGCCCGATGCCCAGGACAAACCGGCCGCCACTGAACTCCTGCAGAGTCGCAGCGCGCATGGCCAGCTCGGCAGGGCTCGACGAAAACGGATTGGCGATAGCCGTGCCGACCCGCAACCGCCGCGTTGCCGCTGCCACGGCGGTCAGGACCACCCAGGCGTCGCGCTGCATGAGGTCCTGACAGTACCAGAAGTCGTCGAAGCCGGCCGCCTCAGCCATCTGCGCCCAGCGCACGACCTCGTGGATCGTTCCCGACGCGCTGTTGAAACGGATGCCGAAGCGCATGCTCCCCGGAGCCATCGTTCCCTTTCTATCACGGGGACAGGGTTGCGTCCAACCGTTGCCGAATGCACTTGTTTCGTATGGCAGGCGGGCTGCGGCCGCACCGCGTACAGAAGCAGGCATGCCGGGCCGCCGTCGCCGCGGTCCTGGGCGAGGAGGCGGCAGACGAGCTCATGCTCGAGACCGGTATCGCCGGCTTGTCCGATCTCCTGCCGGATGGCCCGCGGGACCTCGCGGCTCTCTCCGAGGAACTGCAGCCCTTCGTGGACCTCTACCGGGCCGTGGCAGCCCGCACCGGACGCGACGTGGCCCTGGCCGCGGCGAGGCAGGCGATCGTCCGGTCGGCGATCGTCGGCTTCGCCAGCGAGGACGAGGCCCTGCGCCGCGAGGTGGCGGGCGGCCAGCGGCCGGCCGAGCCCCGGCTCAACCTGACCGGCCCACCCCCGGCGGGGTTCCGCGTTGCCCGCGAGGAACTGCAACGCCGCTTTGCGGCCTCACTGCGGTTCTTCTCCTGTGAGGGACAACTGCTGGAGTATACGCCGGAGCGCGTGCGGTTCTCCATCACAGACTGCAACTGGGTGCGGGCCATGCAGCGGGCCGGAGCGCCGGAGCTGGCGGCGTTCTTCTGCGAGAGCGACGAACGCTTCGCCGACGGGCACCCCACGCACCGGCTGGAGCGGCCTACCGCCATCGGGTTGGGGCATGCCAGCTGTGAGTTCAGATTCGTTCCCAGGGGCGAGGCAGACGCAGCATCGGGAGGGACGAGTGACCATGACAGATGATGAGACGTCGGCGCGCCTGACACGGCGCGACCTCCTGCAGCGGGCGGCGGCGCTGGCCGGGGCTAGTGTGGTGCCGGGTCGCCTGGCCGGTGCGGTCCAGGCTGCCGCAGTCGGCGCGCCCCAGCCGGTCGGCAACTTGTTGATCGTCCAGGGGGTGGACGCCGAGTCGCTGGACCCGCACGTCACCACCTCAGGCGCTTCCAAGGGCATGATGTGGGCCATGTACGACAAGCTGCTGGAACGCTCACCGGACATGAAGCTGATCCCGTGGCTGGCGACCTCCCACCGGGTGATCAGCGATACGACCTGGGAGTTCAGGTTGCGCGACCACGTGTACTTCCACAACGGCGAGAAGTTCGGGGCGGAGCACGTCCGGGACACCATCGCGCGATTCAAGAACCCGGCGGTCCGCAACGTCTACGCGGGGCAACTCCGGCCGGTGAAGGATGTGGAGGTCGTCAATCCCCTCACGGTGCGCATCCACACCGACGGACCGTTTGCGCTGCTGGCCGAGGTCCTCTCGCTCTATTGTGAGATGCTCCCCAGGGCCATCACCAGCGGTGAGGTGGATCCCACCAAGCGGGCCATCGGTACCGGTCCGTACCGGTTCACCGAATGGAATCCCGGCCAGCGCATGGTCATGGACTTCGCCGAGCGGCCCCACTTCAGCGGCCAACCCAGGCTGCGGCGGATCGTCTGGCGGCCGGTGGCGGAGTCGGCGACGCGGTTGGTCGAGCTCAAAACCGGCGCGGCCCACCTCATCACCCCCGTCGATCCCATTCAGATTCCCGAGCTCGAGGCCACCCGGAACGTGGAGGTGATCACGTTCCGCCAGCTCTCGTCACAGATCGTGGTGCTGAACTCCCTGAGGGTGCGGGCGTTCCAGGACGTGCGGGTGCGGCAGGCGATGAACTACGCCACCGACGTGGACACCCTGATCCGCACGGTCATGCGCGGCGCGGCCTACCGGTTGGCCAGCGCGTTCGGGCCGGGGATCCCCGGGTACGATGAGAGCCTGCGGCCGTATCCGTACGATCCTGATCGCGCGAGGCAGCTCCTCTCCGAGGCCGGATTCGGCGCCGGCTTCGACGTGACGCTGGTGACGCCGGAAGGCCGCTACCTCAACGACCGCCTGGCGAGCGAGGCCATTGCCGGCATGTGGTCCCGGGTCGGCGTGCGCACGCGGGTCCAGGTCATGGACTGGAGTCCGTTCGTGCAGGGCGTGCTGGGCAAGACCCACGACGCCTTCTTCTTCCAGCAGGTCGGGGTCCTGCTCGACGCTACGGTCAGCATCAACTTCGACTCTGACCGCAAGGGCGCAGCCTGGCAGGGGTATCACAACGAGGAAGCCAACCGTCTCATTCAGGAGGCCCCCAGGACCCTGAACGCGGCGCGCCGCAACGACATGTACAAGCGGCTGAACCAGATTCTCCATCGCGACTGCCCCTGGGTCTACCTGTGGAACCAGCAGGGGGTGTACGCGCGGCAGAAGCGCGTCAAGGGGTGGGTGGCTCACGCGGACGGGATCATCAGGCTCGGGGATATCAGGCTGATCTAGCGCGGCGTGGGACGGTTTGTCATCCAGCGCCTCGGGTACCTGGTGTGGGTGCTCGGGGCCGTGAGCATCCTCGTGTTCCTGCTCATCCACCTGAGCGGCGACCCGATTCGGCTGCTGACGCCGCTGGACGCCACACCTGAAGACGTGGAGCGGGTGCGCCGGCTCTACGGGCTCGACCGGCCGCTGCCCGTTCAGTACGTGGCCTTTCTTAAGAGCGCCCTCCGCGGCGATCTCGGCGAGTCGTTCCGCTACCAGCAGCCGGCGTTCGCCCTGGTGATGCACCGCCTGCCCGCCACCGCGCTCCTAGCGGGGGTGACCATCGGGCTGACCGTCATCGCGGGCATCCCCCTGGGCGTGTATGTGGGTGCGCGTGCGGGCGGCCCGGCGGACTGGGCGGTGTCGCTGGTCACGTTCGTCCTCATCAGCCTGCCATCGTTCTGGCTGGGCGTCCTGATGATTCTCCTGTTCGCGGACCGGCTGCGCCTGCTGCCCGCCTCAGGATTCGACGGTTGGCCCTCGCTGGTACTGCCGGCGCTCACGCTGTCGGTGTACACCACCGGGCTGATCATCCGCCTGGTCCGTGCCGACATTGTCGAGGTGCTGCGCGCGGACTTCATCCGCACCGCGCGCGCCAAGGGCGCGGCCGAGCGCGTGGTGCTGGCGCGGCACGCGCTGCGGAATGCGCTGATCTCCGCGGTGACGGTGCTCGGGCTACAACTGGGCAACCTGCTCGGCGGGTCCGTGGTGGTCGAGACGGTGTTCGCCTGGCCCGGTGTGGGCTGGCTGATGCTCCAGGGTATCCAGACGCGGGACCTGCCCGTCGTGCGGGCCGTGGTGCTGGTGGTCGGCACCCTCTTCGTGGTCATCAACCTGACCGTCGATCTCCTGTATCTGTACCTGGACCCCAGGATTCGCTATGACCATGGCCGTTGAGCTGGCACCCACACCGGGTCGGCCCCGGCGCAGGCGGCCGGCGGCCTTTTTCGCCGGGGTGGCCATCATCGGCGCGATGGCCGCCATCGCGCTCTTCGCGCCCCACTTGAGCCGGCACGGCTACGCCGAACAGGATCTGGTGCGGTCCCTGCAACCTCCGGCCTGGCTGGCGGGTGGCGACTGGAGCTATCCGCTGGGCACGGACCGTCTCGGGCGCGACCTGCTGGCGCGGCTGATGGTCGGGGCGCGGGTATCCATGGCGGTCGCCGGACTCTCGGTGTTCCTGGGCGGCGGATTGGGGACCCTGCTGGGCCTGGCCGCCGGCTACTTTGGACGGTGGGTGGACCGCGCCGTCAGCCGCTTGATCGACATTCAGCTCTCGTTCCCGCCGGTCTTTATCGCCATTGCCATTATGGCCGCCCTGGGCCAGAGCCTGGTCAAACTGGTCCTGGTCCTGGCCTTCGTGAGCTGGGTCCAGTACGCGCGCATCGCGCGAGCCAACACCCTGGCGGTGCGAGAGCGCGAGTTCGTGCTGGCCGCGCGGGCGCTAGGTGCCGAGGAGGGCCGCATCGTGCTGCGACACATCCTGCCCTCGATCCTGCCGCCGCTGCTGGTAGTGGGCGCGGTCAACATGTCCAATGTGATCCTGGCTGAGGCGGCACTCAGCTTCCTGGGGCTGGGCGTCCAACCGCCGACGCCGGCCTGGGGGAGCATGGTGAGCGAGGGCCGTTCGGTCCAGAGCCTGGCCTGGTGGAATACGGTGTTCCCGGGGATGGCCATTGCTCTGCTGGTGATCGGCGCGAACCTGCTGAGCGACGGGTTGCAGCGGACCCGATAGCGCCCAAGGAGAGTGGACTGATGAGCATGTTTCTCACGAACTGTCGGATCGTGGACGGCACGGGAAAGCCTGCGGTGCCCCAGGGCACGGTGATCATTACCGGAGATCGCATCGCGTGGTGCGGTCAGGCCTCCGATCCGTCGTGCCCCACCCCGCAGACGGACGATGCGGCCTTCGACCTCGGCGGCATGACCGTCATGCCCGGGCTGTTCAACGTCCACGTGCACCTCGGGCTGCGGCTGCCATTTCCCGAGCGGCGCGCCGATCCGTTCACGCCGGGCTACCGGGTGATGCTGAACTATCGCCGGGCCCTGGAGGCGCTGCTGGCGGGCACCACCAGCCTGCGGATCGTGGGTGAACCCTACTTCACCGACATTGACGTGCGTGAGGCCATCAACCGCGGCCTGCTAGCCGGGCCCCGCATCCGGTGTGCCGGCCAGGCGATGATCGCCACCGGCGGGCATGGCCACAACTCGGTCGGCACTGTGGAGGCCGACGGGCCCGACGGCTTCCGCCGCGCTGCGCGCGAGCAGCTCCGCTCCGGCGCCGATCTGCTCAAGATCTGCCTGACGGGCGGCATCGGCACGCCAGGCGAGCAGCCTCATCAGAAGCAGATGACCGACGCCGAGGTGGCGGCGGTGGTCGAGGTCGCCCACAGCGCTGGTAAGCGCGTCGCCTCCCACACCGGGGGCGACGGGGCCATCGCCGATGCCGTGCGGCTGGGGGTCGACTGCATCGAGCACGGCTACAGCTTCACCGATGAGACCGCAGCGGCCATGGCGGCCGGGGGCACCTTCTTGGTACCGACGCTGTGCGTCACTCAGGAACTGGACTACATGCGGCGGCACGGGGTGCAGGAGTGGATGCTGGCCAAAGCCCGGGCCGCAGCCGACGAGCACCTGGCGTCCATCAGGCGCGCGGTCCGCCGCGGCGTGACGCTGTGCTGCGGGACCGACCTGCTGCCCAGCGATCCGGTAGACGGCACGGTCGCGACCATCCGGGAGGTGGAGCTGCTGGTTGAGGCGGGTCTGCGACCGGCCGAGGCCATTCGTGCGGCGACGTGGAACTCCGCGCGGCTATGCGAGACCGACGGTGAGGTCGGCACGCTGGCCGCCGGCAAGTACGCCGACCTCCTGGTCGTAGACGGTCGGCCCGACGAGCGGATCCGCGACCTGCGCGAGATCCGCCTGGTCATGAAGGGCGGCGTGGTCTTCCGCAGCGAGATTGCCGGCATCGCCGCCTGCAGCCTAAGCAGCCCGGGCGTGGCGCTGGCCGGCGGCACGTTCGCGCGGCTCTGGTGAGCGCCCAGATCGTCCCGTTCGCCGGCTGCTTCGCGGCTGACCCGGAGCAGCAGCGCCTGGCCCGGGTGGTCTTCGTCGGGTTGCCCGACGACTCCCAGTCGTCCTACCGCCGGGGCGCTCGCGGAGGCCCGGCGCGGATGCGCGCCGCCTACGACGGCCGCTGCTACAACTCCGCCACTGAGTCCGGCGTCGATCTGGCCGGCGCGGTCGCCGATCTGGGCGACTGGCTCCCGGCCGGATCCTGGGAAGATACGGCCGCGTCCTACCGCGACCGGGCGGCGGCGATCTTCCGCGCGGGCCAAATTCCGTTTTTCGTTGGCGGCGACCATGCGGTCACCGTCCCGGTCGTGGCGGCGCTGGAGGTCCTCGGCGGGGCCGTGCACATCATTCAGATCGACGCCCATCCCGACCTCTACCTGGCGTTTGGGGGCAGCCGTGCATCCCACGCCTGCACCGCGGCCCGGATGCTCGAGATGGACCACGTGGCCGGCATCACGCAGATTGGCGTGCGGACCACGAACCCCGAGCAGGCGCAGGTGGCCGCACAATATCCCGGTCGCCTGCGCACCCTCGCCCCCGGCGCTCTCGCAGGTCGGTGGCGCGGTGGTCTACCGGTGCCCGTCGGCGCGCCTGTCTACGTCTCTGTGGATCTGGACGGACTCGATCCGTCCTGTGCGCCCGGTGTGTCGCATCCTGTGCCGGGCGGATTGACGACCCGGCAGGTGCTAGACATCGTGGCCTCGCTGCGCGGCCGGCTGGTGGGCATGGACGTGGTCGAGCTCAACCCGGACCTGGACGTCCGGGATCTGGCGGCCCTGGCCGGCGCGCGGATCCTGCACGAGGGCATGGGGGTCGCGGTACGACAGCTGGCGGCGGGCGCCGAACGGGCACTGTGACCTCTGCCTCGGACTCGTGCGTGTTCGCGCGGTCCCGTCAGGAGAGGGTGGCTGGTCCCGTCACCTGGACAGCTCAAGCCGGCGGCCCGCCTCGATCGCCACCTCGATCGCCGCGGCCTCTGCGGTCCTAAACCGCGCCGCGGCCTCCTCGGGTGGGAGCCTCTCGCGCAGGATATTGGAGTCAATGGCCAGCACGGCTCCGGCCCGCGCCCCGCGCACGTGGGCCACGATGAACACCGCAGCGCACTCCTGCTCCGCAGCCACGATGTGCCCCTCCCGGGTGAGCAGGTCGGCGAGCGCCGCGTCCTTGCGGTAGAACGCGTCTCTGGACGTCGCAACGCCCACGAAGGGCCGGTGGCCCAGTGCGCGTGCGGCGTCCATCAAGGCCTGCGTGACACCGAGATCGGCCACCGCCGGAAACCCCAGCGGCAGATAGGCCAGCGCCGTGCCCTCGTCGCGATGCGCCGCGGTCACGATGACCAGGCTGCCGACCTCGATCTGGGGCTGCCGACCGCCGGCGGAGCCCACACGGATGAACGTGTCGGCGCCCAGGTTGCACAGTTCCTCCACCGCAATGGACGCGGACGGACCGCCGATACCGGTCGAACACGCCGAGAGCGGTACGCCCCGGGCCGTGCCGGTGAATCCCAGGAACTCTCGGTTGCGGATGACCTCGCGGGCGTCCTCGAGGCGCGCTGCGATCTTCTCTGCGCGGGCCGGGTCGCCGGGGATCAGCACGGTGCGCGCCACGGCGCCGCGCGTGACCCTCAGATGGCGCTGCGGGAGTTCGATCGTCACCGTCGTCTCCTCTAGACGAAGAGTGCCACCAGCCTGCCGGCGTTGACGTCCACCAGGCCGCGGTCGGTCAGTTTCAACTCGGGGCTGACGGCGAGGGTGAGTACCCCCAGGGTCATGATCGGCGACCGGTGGACAAACCCCAGGTCTGCGAGAGCGCGTCGGAGCGCGGCGACCTGTGAGCCCACCACTCCGATCGGCTGATCGGATACGATGCCGGCCACCGGGAGCGGCACGCCGGCAAGCACGGTTCCACCCCGCACGGCAGCCATGCCGCCATCGTGGTCGACGACCCAGCGGGCCGCTATGGCCATCTCATCCGGACTGCGGCCCACGACCAGCAGATTGTGGCTGTCGTGCGCCCAGGTGGAGGCTATGGCACCCTCGCGCAAGGCGCCGCGCACGAAACCGTAGCCTGCGCTCCCGGTGCGGCCGTGGCGCTCGAAGACCGCGGCCAGAGAGAGGTCGCTAGACTCCCAGGCCACTGCCCCGCCTGCGACGGGCAGCACCGCTTCACCGCACTTCGTGAACGTGTTGACCTGGTTCATCTCTATGACCCGGACGCGCACCTCCCGGCTTCCGGTTGGCGCTGCAATCCGGAATCGCTCGAGCGCCGGGGCCTCGATACGCACCGTCCCGCGTCCGACCGCCACCGGCGGGATGGCGATGACGCCGGGCTCCAGCCTCCCATCCTGCGCCACCAGGGTCCCGCGGGCGAAGACCATCTCGGCCGCGAACTCCTCGAGGTCGCCAACGAGGACCAGGTGCGCCACCAGCCCGGGTGCGATCGCGCCGCGGTCGTACAGTCGCATCCGCCGCGCAGGTGCCAGCGTCGCCGCCCGGATCGCCTCGATTGGGTCGAGGTCCATGCGCACGGCCTCGCGTACGACCAGGTCCAGGTGCCCGCGGGCCAGCAGGTCGTCGGGCAGGACGTCATCAGTCACCAGACACAGATTCAGCGCCTGCGCGGCGACCTCGACCCCCCGCACGATGTCAGGCGACAGCGACTTCTCCTGCAGGAGCACCGTCATGCCGCTGCGCAGCCGTTCCAGGGCCAGCGCGGGCGTCATCAACGTGTGGTCTGAGTCGATCCCCGCCGCGACGAAGGCCGCCAGGGCGGCGCCCGCCACGTTGGGCGCGTGTCCTTCAATCACGGTGCCAGCGCGCAGCGCCTCTGCCAGGATCTCGTGCGCCCGCGGCTCGCCGGCGATCACCGCCGGGTAGTCCATCACCTCGCCCAGGGCGATGACGCCGTCCCACGAGAGCGCCTCGGCCACCTCGGCCGGGCCGATCCGGGCGCCCGCGGTCTCGAGATTCGTGGCCGGCACGCTGGACGGGACTTGGAAGAAGACGTCCAGTGGCAGGCCCCGGCTCGCTTCCATCATCAGCCGCACGCCGTCCAGCCCCATCACGTTGGCGATCTCATGCGGGTCGGGTGTGACGGTGAGCACGCCGCGCGGGACCACCGCTTCGGCAAATGCCGGCGGCATGACCATGGTGCTCTCGATGTGCAGGTGGCAGTCTACGAGGCCGGGGACGGCGAAGCGGCCGCGTCCGTCGGTGACCTGGGCCGCCGGCGGCAGCGGGTCGTCCAGCGAGAAGACCCGGCCAAACAGCCCCCCGGCGATCCCGATGTGCCCGGGAAGCACCTCGCCCGTGTAGACGTTGACGATCCGCACATTGGTGATCAGCCAGTCGAAGGGGCGGCGTCCGGCCGCGGCGGCGGCCGCCGCCTGGTGTGCGGTCGCGCGGTCACGTGCGGGCCGCATGCAGGTGCCTCGGTGAGATGAGGGTGGTGGCGGCCACAGCCACGGCGAAGAGGAACGCGGCGACCAGGCTGATGGCTGCAGAGAAGTCCCATCGGTCGATGGCGAAGCCGACCAGCAGGGGTGCAATCATAGCGCCGACGTCGGCCAGGGTGCGGTTCACCCCGAGTGCGGTGCCCCAGTGGGCTTCGGGCACCAGATCCGTGACCAACGCGGTCACCAGGCTGCCGCCGACGTTGACCCAGGACATCACCGACACCACCACCACGAGACCCAGCGTGGAGTCTGCCAGGTGCAGTCCCAGAATGGTCACCGCCATCAGCGCCAGGCTCATGGTGACCACCCGGCGCGTCCCGAGCCAGGTGGCCAGCCACCCGCCGACCAGCGCGGCGCCGGCACGCCACACTGTCCCCAGCATGAGGATCCCGCCGATCCCCGCCGGCCCCAGCCCAAAGCGCCTGGCCGCCAGCAGCGGGAGCAGCGTGGAGAGCACGCCACCGTGAAAGAAGAACAGCGCCATCATGATCATACCCGGACCCAGCACGAGGCTGACGTGCAGGCGATCGGTCGCCCCAGGCGTGGATGTCTCCCCCGCACTGTTCCTCGACGACGGGTCCGACAGGGCCCCGGCGCCGAGGAACGCCAGCGCGCCGACAACCGCAGTGATCGCCATCGCGTACCGCCATGACAGCAAGCCCGCCACCGCGCCGCCCAGCGCGGGGCCCAGGGCACTTCCGGTCAGCGCCGCGAGCTGGTTGTAGCTGAACAGCCGTGCCTTCGTCTGCGGCGTGGCGACCTTGGAGATCCAGAACTGTGTCGTGATGAAGAACACCGCCGACCCCGCGCCCATCAGTACGCGGCCGGCCAGCACCGCCGGAAAGCCTGGTGCCAGTGCGGCGATCACCGCGCCGACGGCGAGGATGGCGCCCCCGGCCCCGAGCATGCGCGCCAGGGACGAGCGCGC
>JAVKIJ010000087.1:0-12116 GCA_031459535.1 Candidatus Fervidifonticultor quintus
AAACCAGCCGCGCCATCCAGGTCCAGGAGCGGGCCGACATTCCGGACGACCGACGCCAGATGCTCGGGCAGGCCGGCCATGTACTGCCCGAGCCATGCGACAACCATCGCTGGATTGTCCACGGCGCCGGCCGCGTCGGCCCTCGACACATTGAGTACGCGCGAACCCAGTCGCAGGACGGTCGCGCCGGAATGCTGCAGATTATAGACCAGCATGGGGCTCACTCCCGCCAACCCTGCGGCCGCCAGCCAGGCCACATTTCCTCCGGAGAGCGCAGGCCGATGATGCCGGTAGAGAAACCAGCCCGCTACTACGAGGTACGGAGTGACCAGAGGCAAGACGTATAGCCCGAACCCGCCGGCAAGACCCAACAGCGCCAGATGCCGGCGCAGATCATGGGCGGACTGCGCCGAGGCGGGAAGGCGAAAGGCCAGCAGCAAGACCAGACTGCCGAAGCACAGGGTCTCGGGATAGCCACCCGTTGCCTTCACCGATAGTGTGAGCGCCGTCGCGGGAGGCACCGCCGCCACCGCGAGCGCGACGAGCGCCGACCGCGCATCGAACAGGAGGCGCGCTATCCCATAGGTTGCCCCCAGATAGCCGGCGACGAACGGCAGCGTGGCGCCCTTCAAGGCCGGCACGCCCATTCCGATCAATGAGTAGCCCAGTGCTGCCAGATACGACACCGCAGTTCCCGCGTAATGGGCCCCCCAGCAGTAGAGTGGATACTCACGCCCCTGCTGAATGTGCAGCGCCATCAGGCCGAAGACGGCCTCATCCGCGTCGGGGTAGCCGGCTGGCGTGAAAAACCAGACCGCGCGCAGCGTCAGCCCGAGCAGGACAAGGATCGGGGCGGCGGGTACCATGAGTCAGCCGATCTCCATTTGGAACGCGGGACGCCGCAGGAATTTCGGCGTCCAGACATGCCAGCGGTGCAACCGATAGGCGGCGAGCATGGCCAGACTCGAAAGACCGTAGCGGATTCCGGCGAGGACGCCGACCTGCGAGGCCTCGTCGAAATACCGGGTATCAATCGGCAACTCGTGAAATCGCATCCCGGCGTCAATGCCCTGCAAGAGGATCTGGAGGTCGAACACGAAGCTGTTCGAATTGGCCGGGTAGTTGACCGCCTCGAGGTACCGGCGGCTGTAGGCGCGAAACCCCGAGTGGCATTCGCTCAGGAACCGGCCCGTCGCCACATTGAAGGCCGCCGTGAGCAGAATGTTGGCGACGTACTTCCACCGGGGCATCCCGCCTTCGAAGTACCGCCCGCCGAGCATGCGCGAACCGAAGGCTGCATCGCAATCTCCGCGGATGATGGGTTCGGCCAGCCGCAGGACCTGCCGTGGGTCGTACTGGTGGTCCGGATGCACCATGATCACGATGTCCGCGCCGCGGGCTAGGGCTTCCCGGTAGCAGGTCTTCTGGTTGCCGCCGTATCCGAGATTGCGGGCATGCCGGATGACGGCCAACCCCATCGCCTCGGCCAGGTCGGCCGTCCCATCCCGACTCGCGTCATCCACCAAGATGACGTCCGCGAGCTGATCGCGCGGGAGGTCCTCCACCGTCGCCCGCAAGGTCTTCGCGGCATTGTACGCGGGCATCACGACCACGATCCGCGGCTTGGATGGACCGCTCACGCAGAACTCCTCCCGATCATGCTTTCGGCGCGACGGCCGTCATCGCCATCCCCCAGTTCATGCCGGTAAGCCGGAACCAGCCATAGGCCAGTTCGTTGACGAGCCGTTTGCTCAGGACCGCGGCGGCGTCCCGGTCGAACCCGATCGTCACACGTTGAAAGCCGGCCGAGACCAACAAGGCGCGCAAGGTGCGCGGCGAGAAGTGAAAGAGATGGAGCTCGCGCTCGTCCGGCTCGTAGAGCGGCGGTCGGCGGCCGCGCGCCAGCCGGTAGGCGGCACGAAACAGATAATCCTCCACGTTCGGCGTAGCCAGGAAGAGCGCCCCGCCCGGTTTCAGCACCCGGTGGATTTCCCGGACAATGCGCGCCGGGTCTCGGGCATGCTCGAGCACATGCCAGCAGGTCACAACATCCACGGTGTCGGCGGAAAGCCCGGCCTCCCAGATTTCCCCCTGGTGGATGAGGAACCCGCGCGCGCCGGCCGCCCGGCACGCATAGGCCGATACCTCGGTCCCCCTCACGCGCCAACCGCGCGCCCGCGCACAGTCGAGGAAATCTCCGGTCCCGCAGCCGACATCCAGCAGGTCTCCCGGCGGGTGCTTCACCCGTTCCACCTCCGCCAACCGGCGCCGCCAGATCGCGGCACGCACCTGGGTCTGTGCCTCCCAGGGCGCGTAGTACTCCTGCTGATACGCCCGCTCGATCACAGCCGGCTCCGGCTGCGGGGTCACAAAGACCAGCCCGCACGCACACCGGACGACGCGTGTGGCGGCCGCCTCCTCCAGTGTCGTCCAGTCCACGCCGCCGCAGAGATTACACCCGTCCATGCGCTTCTCCCGTACATTCCCGGTACACGGCGCCGATCGCCTCCGCATGCCGTGCGAGGCTGAACTCCGCTTCAACGCGCGTGCGGCCGGCTTCGCCCAGGCGCCGCCGCGCATCAGGATCCGCCAGCAGTATCCGCAGGGCACCGGCCAGCGCCGTCGGATCAGCCGGAGGCACGAGCAGGCCCGTTTTCCCGTCGGCGACGATTTCCGGCACAGCACCGGAGGCCGTCGCGACGACGGGCTTGCCCATCGCCATCGCCTCGATGAGTACGCGCCCGAAATGCTCCCCGATCGCCGGCGACACGAAAATGTCCGCGAGTGCGAGCACATCGGGCAGGTCGTCACGCCAACCGAGGAAGTGAACCTGCCCGGCCAGGCCATGCCGCCTGCATTGTTCCTCCAGCACACCCCGCAACTCGCCGTCACCTGCGATGATCCATTCGACGTCCGGACGATCCGCCTTGAGCAGCCGCGCAGCCTCGATCAGGTGAGCATAGCCCTTGTAGGCCACGAATCGGCCGGCGCTGGCGATCACAGGCCCCTGGCCCGACACGCCCAGCGCTTCACGCAGGCCGGGGCGCGGCTGACGCGGGCTGAACTCCTTCAGATTGACGCCGTTGTGAACGCACCGCACGCGCCTGGCCGCCGCTCCGTGAAACCGGCCCGCCACGGCGCGCGAGTTGACGACGATGCGGGTCGCCAGCGCCGCCAGCAGCGGATCCAGCAGCGGATCGCGATCCGCGACACGGACGTGCCACAGCACAGGCCGCCCGGCGAGCAGGCCAGCCAGGCCGGCATAGAACATGGCGCGCGACCCATTCGCATGGAGCAGGCGCGCGCCAGTCGCATCTGCCAGGCGTTTGAGCGACAGAACAGCGTGGATCACGCCGCCCCCACACCGCCGGATTCCGGGCAGGGGGATCACGTGCGCCGGCGCCTGCAACGCCCGGCAGCGGTCCGCTACGGGTCCCTCGGCAGGCACCGCAACCACCGGACGCCACTGGGTCCGGTCCAACCCTTCGAGCAGCAGGAGCAGGCTGATTTCCCCGCCCCCGACGATGTTCCCATGGTTGGAGACGATGAGCACGGTCGCCGGTGTCATGCCCGCTCCGGCAGAAGGAAAGCCCTCCAGCGACCGGCCTCCGTGCCCGCATCCATCGTGAGTTTAACCAACGGCACCAGCCACCAGGCTCGGCGATGGGTCGGGTACCGGCGTGCAAATCGGAATCGCCAGAGGACGGTGCCGCCGTAGGCGGCCGCCGCAACTGGCAACCAGGCCAGCAGCCAGGGCCACCGCGCCGCGATTGCGACGACGATCAGCGCGCGGAGAGTCCAGGAACTCCGGAGCAGGAAGTTGGCGAAGCGGACCCGATCGGCAACCAGCGGCCACAGGCGTATCTCGCTCTGCCCGCGGCGCATGAACCAGCGGAACACAGAGGCGAAGGTGCCGCGCGGCCGGTGATAGACCACCGCCTCCGGCGCGTACACGCAGGGACCGAGTGCGGAGACTCGTTCGGCCAGCAGGAAATCCTCCCCTCCCGTGCGTGCTTCCTCTGAAAAGCCGCCCGCCTCGAACACAGCCTGGCGCCGGTAGGCACAGTTGCAGGTTGACAGGTGCCGCGTCGGCACCACCCGGCCCTGCGCCTCATGCAGGTACCGCAGACCGCCACCGGGAAACCCCAGCACGTTTTCTGCATACCCGATCAGGCCGCAGTTCCGGACCAGCACCGCGCCGGCCACGCCGAGCACGCGCGCATCCTTCAGGAAAGGAGCCGTCAGCGCTTCCGCCCACCCCCGCTCGGCCTCGCAGTCGTCGTCAATGAACAGGAGAATCTCCCCCTGCGCCGCGCGCACGCCGGCGTTGCGGGCGTGGCCGAAGCCACGGCCTTCGCGCGGCAGATGGACGTACCGGACACCTGGGATCACGCGCGGAGCATCAGCTTCCTCCACCACCACGATCTCGGCCCCCCGTCCCATATCGCCCGACGCCCTGATGGACGCGATCGCCCGATCCACATCGGCCGGCCGATCCTTCGTGCAGAGAATCACCGAGACGGCCGGGTTAGACGCAGACGACGCCATACTTGAGCGCTCCTCTCCACCGCCCCAGCGTCATGGCGCCCGACTTCACGAGCAGCAGCCCCGCCAGCACCGGCGCGCGCCACGCCGGTGCGCCGGCATGCCGCGCGCGGCGGCCGGTCACGACCATCAACCAGCCAGCATAGAGCGGCAGCAACCACAGCGCCGCGGGAAGCCAAAGACCGGTTGCCGCGATCGCTGCCACCTTCTTGTCCGCCGAGGCCAGGTCCATCCAGGCATGGACCGGACAGCCTGGCCACGACCAACGCACGCGCGGCAGCTCGACCCACAGGCCCTGTGCCCACCGGCGACGGAGCAGATAGGCGTGGCTCTCGCCGTAATCGAAGGCCTGGCGGACCATGCCGCGCATGGTGGTGCGGTGGTGATGGCGCACTCTCGCGGCGGGCTCGTACACCACGCTCTGCCCGTGCGTGTAGATGCGCGCGCAGAGGTCGTAGTCCGATCCGCAGGCCGTTGCCCCGACGCTCGCTTCGTCAAGGTCGCCGACCGCCTTCAAGGTCTCCGCGCGCACGGCGAAGTTGGCCGTAACATAGCCGCCTTCCCAGGGCGTCCAGCGGGTTGACCGCTTCGGCTGGTCGGGCAGTTGCAACGTGTAGAGCGCGCTGAACAGTTCCACGGTGGAGCCGGCCGGCGCCGACACCACGCGGCCCGCCACCGCGCCGACCGCATCCTCCTCGAATGGCGCGAGCAGATGTTTCAGCCAGTCGGGCTCCGGCTCGCAGTCGGCATCCATCAACACGACGACCGCTCCTCGCGCCGCCCGGATGCCAGCGTTGCGCGCCGCAGCGGCCCCCGGCCGCGGTTCACGCAGCAGGCGCACGTCGGCCGCGCGGACCGAGCCGGCAAACGCCTCTTGCAGCGCGAGGCTTCCGTCGCTCGAACCGTTGTCAACCAGCACGATTTCCGAAGGTGGTGGATCCAGGCGGCTCAGCGCCGCAAGACAGATCGGGAGCGTCCGCGCGGCGTTCTTGATCGGCACCACAACCGATGCGCTCAACATGGAGCCGACTCTCCCGCCAGCAACGTCCGGTAGAACGATTCCAGCGGCGCGAGGCAGCGCGGCCAGTCGTAGCGCGTCTCGGCCAGGCGGCGCGCCGAGGTACCCAGACGGGCGCGTTCGTCCGGATCGCCGAGCAGGCGCACGACCGCCGCAGTGAGCGAGGGCGCGTCATCCGCGAGGATGACGTCGCGGCCGGGCACTGCTTCGATGCCCTCGATCCCAATGCTGGTCGTGACAATCGCGCAACCGGCCGCCATCGCCTCCAGCAGTTTGGTCCTCGTGCCGGCGCCCGTGAAATGGGGTGCAACGTAGACGGTCGCCGCCTGAAGGTGCGGCAGCATGTCCACGACCTCCCCGGTCACCATGATGCCGGGACCGGCGAGCCGTCTGACGCGGGTGCTGGGATTTCGGCCCACCAACCGCAGCTCCGCGTCGGGACGGGCCAGCCGGACGTGCGGAAAAATGCGCAGCGCCAACGTTTCGGCAGCCGCCACGTTGGGTTCGAATCCCATGTCGCCGGTGAATAGTACGACCGCCGAGCCTGGCGGACGCAAGGGACCAGGCGTGACGGCAGCGCAATCCACGCCGTTCGGCACGACCAGCACGTTCCGGCCAGGACGTTCCCGGGCGCACCGCGCGCGGTCCTTCTCAGAGACGACCAGAATGCAGCACGTCTCCGGCCAGCAAAAGGCATCGTAGAGGCTGAAGCGGATGACGCGGAAGAGATTCCTGATCCGGGTGAACGCGCCCCGTTCATGGCGCAGCGCGCGCAGCGGGCCAGCCAGGCCGTAGGCCCAGACATCCAGGATAACGGGCACGCGAAAACCCGACGACAGGTATGGCAGCATCGCCGGCTTTTCGACCTGCACCGCTCCATAGAGACCGGACTCCAAGCGCCGATGGACTGCCTGTGCCAGGGCTCGGTTCTTCTCGTAGGGTCCGATGTGCGCGCGTGCCCACAGTCCGCCACGCGAGGGCGGCACGAATTCAATCTCGCGGCAGACACTCTTGAGCAGCCGCGCGCTCTCCTCCTGTCCTTCACCGGCTGGCGCCACCAGATCGAGCGCGAACCGCTCCGCCAGGAACTGCGCGAGACGATACATGCGCTGGGCGCCTCCCCCGCCGGACGGGCAGGGCGGCGCCGGCGCGAGGAAAAGGAGCCGTTTCACCGCGCGCCTCGCACATCCGCAAACAGTTTCAACATCTGCCGCGCCGACTCTTTCCAGTCGAACCGGGCCGCCTGCCGATAGCCCTTTGCTCGGAGATGCTCCCTGAGCGCCGGATCGGTCAGCACCCGGTGGAGGGCATCCTCGATCGCTTCCTCGTCCGTCGGCGACACCAGGAGCCCCGCATCCCCCACAACCTCCGGCAACGCCCCCGCATTGGAGGACACCACCGGCGCTCCGCAGGCCATCGCTTCCAGGACAGGCAACCCGAATCCTTCGTAGAGCGAGGGGAACACGAAGGCCTCGGCATGCCGGTAGAAACACGGCACATCCTCCGGTGGGATGAAATCCAGCACAACGCATGCACCGGCGGCCGTCAGGTCGGAGGCCGCCTCCAAGACCGCGCGGCCCCATCGCGTCGCGCCGCACAGCACGAGCTGATGGCCGATCCGCCGGGACTGTCGCAGCCGTCGAAACGCACGCACCAGCGTCTCGACGTTCTTGTGTGGGCCCAGTGAGCCCACGTAGAGGAGGTAGGGACGATGCACGCCGTACCGCGCGCAGAGTCGCGCGGCGTCTTCTCCGTCATCGGAAGGCACCTGACGGGCCTCCACACCGGGATACACCACGCGGACCTTGGCCGGATCCGCTCCCATCAACTCGATGAAGTCCCGCTTCGTCGCCTCCGAGATCGCCACGACCGCGTCAGTCCGTTCGAGGCCGCGCCTGATGCGAGGGACCAGCCTCCGCCGGTCACGTCCGTAGAACCGCGGGAAGCGCATCGGGATCAGGTCGTAGGCGAGCATGATCGTCGCGGTCCGCCGCAGGATCGGCATCAGGTAAATCGTCGAGAGGAAGAGGTCCGGATGGCCGAGCTGGCCTTCGGTCCCCGGTATGTGCCAGGCGTGCCGCGTCCAGCACCAGTCGAGCACACGGTCCGGCACCACCGTGACATGCGTGTCGAACCCGGCCAGCGCTGGATCGCGCATCAGCGTGGAGACGCCGCGGCGGACCCGCGACCGGTACCCCCGGAAAAACAGGCCGTACTCGTGTTCGGGTCCCTCGACGGCCAGATGCCGGAGCAAGCCGTACAGATAGGTCCTGATGCCGCCGACACCGAGCAGCGGCCCCCCGTCCGCTACGATCCGCATCTCGCCGTCCCCCCATCGGACTCTCTGCGACAACCCAGCGCCACGGCCCGGTTCGGCCCCGCCCAGCCCACGGAAGCCGCTTTTGGTTCGATTCCCTTCATCACGCGTGTGTTCTGCAATCCATTGTTCATCGAAACGACCGTTCCGCCTGATTCAGCAGCGAGGCTTGACCGCCCACGCAAAATAATAGAAGCCGAGCCAGTCGCCGAGCCGCGTATCGTCGAACCGCTTCCAGAACGCCCGGGTCCGTTCGACCAGCCGGACTTCCCAGTCAGTGATCCGCCGGCAGCGCGACAGCACGGGAATGTAGGGCGGCACCACCCCGGCGGGGAAGACTCTTGCCTCCACCAGCCCCTGCTTTTCCAGCAATTCCAGAATCTCTCCCCGCGTGAAGGACCGTTCGTACATCTTCTCGATCCGCCTTCCGGTGACGGCACGCTTCGTAGCTCCCACCCAGTCGAGAGACCGAAAGAGCGAAAACTTCTTCGGGACGATGTCGGAGTAGAACAGGCCGCCCGGTTTTAGAACGCGCACCATGTCCCGGACGATCGGCGACGGATCAGCGAAATGCTCCAGCAGACCCGTGGAGAGGACGACGTCGAACGCGCCGTCCCGGATCGGCAGCATGGCGCCATCCCCCGCGACAAACCGTCCCTCCGATGGGATCATCTCGTAGTTCAGCCTCGCCACCCGCAGCGCCTCGCGCGACGCGTCCAGGCACACGGTCCGGTAGCCGGCCATCGCCAGCAGGCACGACAGACGCCCGGAGCCGGCGCCGACTTCGAGCGTCAGGCCCGACGCGGGCAGGATCGCGAGCAGGTACTCCAGCTTGATCCGGTCGAGCACCTGCGTCATGGTCCGCGCCCCCAGCGTGGCCTGCCGGTCGCTCCAGTAGACGTCCCAGAATCGTTGCTGGCGGTCGGCCGTCAACACACGCGCTTCCGGAGAATGAATTTGTAATCTGCCGGCGTGCCGACAGCGGCCCATTCACGCACGCGCCTGAGCAGCGCCTTCACCGCCTCCCAGCCTTCCGTGGGCCCGGCCAGGTCCGTCTCGTACAGACGCTGCGCGTGGAAGCCCGCCCGGGCGAACATCCGCCGCCAGTACCTGAGCGGCTGAACGTTGACGTGCGAGGGATCGCGGGTCGCGTTGGGATGGCGAGGGTGGCAGATCTTCAGATAGGCGACGCCGTGGCCGGCCAGCACACGTCTGATCTCACCCAGGAGCGGAAGCGGGTCACGCAGGTGCTCGAACAGATCCAGGGCCGTCACCATGTCGCAGGAGGCTTCCCGGACCGGGAGTCCACGCGCCACATCCGCTACAACGAGTTTCCCGCGAACCGCCGCGTCACATTGCGAGACGGCGTAGCGGCTGATATCGGCTCCGACCGCCGCCCGGACGCCCTGCTCCCGCAACGCCTCGACTAGGTAGCCCTTGGCGCACCCGAGATCGAGCAGCCTCTCGGGCTTCCACCGGCGCATCAAGAACGTCGCCGTGCGGGCCGCCAGCGGATAGATGCGGTCCCGCGTGTGGGGCGGGCTTTCACGCGTCCTCCCTTCGAAGTAATCGCGGTCGTAGAATGTGGAGGAGTTTGTGTCCGTCATGCGTCCCTGTCTCCGTGTATGTGTCCGCACATTTTGACGCTGGCACGACCGGCCGCCTCCTATCCGGAGGGGGCGCTAACAAAGGCCTCGCGGAATCGGCCGAGCGCCTTGGCCACGTCCTCCACCGTCACCACCCGGCACAGCAGCAGGAGCCCGCCGTACACCGCCAGCGCCGCCGCGGTAGCGGCGATCGCTCCGGCCGATCGGAGACCCCACAGGACCGCGCATCCCGCCGCCGCCGAGCCGGCAATGCCCGACAGGATCGCCGGCGACGGCGCCGTGCCCAACAGACGCCCGGCGAGCAGCGCACCCAAGCAGGCCAGAGCGGCTTCGGACATCAGCATCGTCGCCGCAGCGCCGAGCGCCCCCCAGCGTGGAATCGTCAGCACATTGCCAGTTGCGTTGAGCGCCAGCCCCCCGGCCAAGACAGCCAGCCACCAGCGTTCGAAGCCCCTGGCCTGCAGCGCGATGCCGACCGGCGCATACAGCCAATAGGCCGCCGCAGACCAAGCCAACACCGTTAGGAGCGGCGCCGCGTCCGCGTAGGACGCTCCATACAGCACCTCGATCAGCGGACGGGAGAGCCCGCTGAGGGCCAGTGCGATCGCCGGCGCTGCCACCCCGAAGACCCGCGCGACCCGGCTCAAACGCGCTCCGCCCTCCTCCCCCTCCGCCTGCACGATGAAGGGGAACAGCGTCCCGGAGGCCGTCGCCCCGACATTGACCATCATGTTGACCGGCTTGTATGCGACACTATACAGCCCGACAGCCAGCGGCGACGACAACTGGCCCAGCAGCACGACATCCAGTCTTGTGTAAAAACTCTGTATGACGGCCATCGCGCTGAACGGCAACCCTTCCCGGAGAAGCCCCCCCATCGTGCATGGACCAGCGTCGGAGGCAAAGAGAAACGGCGCGGCCATCCACCGCGCCACGGCGATTGCCGCACCGGCGACCGCTACATGGGCCCACAAAAATTCGGCCACGCCTCCGCCTGCGACGGCCACGACCGCAAGCAGGAGCAAGCCAGCCGTGCCCGTCAGCAGCTCGACCAGCGCCACACGGCCGTACTGCGCCCGCCCGCCGAGGACGGCCAAGTACGGCCAACTGACCGTGCCCAACGCCAACTGGCCCGCGGCCAGGACGACAAATTCAAGCGGGACCGGCTGTTCGGGCAGGATTGCTCCGAAGCCGACGATCACCACCGCAGTCCCGACGGCGAGGATCGCCTGCAGGCGGACTGCCGCAACTGCAATCCCCGCCGCAGCGTGCGGGTTGCGGGCCACAGCCCTGGTGACGACGGTGCTGATGCCGAAATTGGGCAGCAAGCCAAAAAACGCCGCGAGGCCCATGGCGTAGGCATACTGCCCGAGCCGTTCGACCCCTAGGGCCCGCGCCACCAGGACGGAACTGGCCAGCGCGATCGCGTACCCGGCGACCCGGCTGAGCAAGATCCACGTCGTTTCCCGGCTGTAGGACGCCTCGTGCACACCGCGCCTCACGCGCCCTCACGCCGATTCGCGAAGGGCGCCCACTACGTCCGTTGAAAACGGTAGCGCCCGACTGGCGCAACAGCCGCCGGCTCGGCCTGCGGCGCGGGTGCCTGCCTCCGCAGCATCGTCCCGCGAAAGACCAGCGCCGCGTACAGCCAGAACGGCTCCATGATCCGCACGATGATGAACGTGTTGGCGCCAATCGCATGGACCAGCATGCCCACCAGGCCCAGGAGAAAGCCGAGGCTGATGCCCCGGAAATACGGGTCGCGGGCCTCCTCCAAGGAAGACCGGGCCAGCCGGTAGACCGACCACATGAGCAACCAGAACGCCACGAGGCCCAGCAACCCGGCATCCGCCAGCAACTTGGGATACATGGCATCCATGAATGGACCGCCGGTCACCCCGAGGCCCCAGAGCGGCGAGCGCATCCATGCCTCGATGGCCTTCCGCCAGGACTTCAACCGGTCGGTGGTGGAGGTATCCACCCGGACTCCGCCGATCTGAAGCTGTTCACCCTCGTACGCCGGCTGGGTGAAGGTGTACATGATGCGGTCCTTGACCGCCTTGGGCGCCCACACCGGCGAGGCCAGCAAGGCAACGAGCAAGGAGACGAGCAGCACCGGATGGCGGCGCCTGATGTAGCCCATGAACACTACCGCCACGACGCCGGCGGCCAGGAACGACGCGCGGGACAGGGTCGCCTGGAGAGCGACGAATCCGACCAGCAGCAGCACGGCGAGGGGCCCCCTGCTCCGGGAAGCGCCCGGCGTGACCAGCAGGCCCGCCACGATGGACAGCATGAACACGAGATAGCCGCCGAGAGTGTTCGGCTCGCCCTCCTTCCCCTCGAACGGCGCCGACGCCCGCTCGCCGCTCGGAATCTGCGCGATCGCATACAGCGATACCAGAAAACAGGTGACGAGACTGACCGTCACCAGCCGACGGATCTGTTTTTCGTCCGTGACCAAATTCACGGTCATGAAGTACAGGAAGAAATACTCGTAATACTTCAGCAGGAAGAAAAATCCGGTGAAGGGGCGCACGCGCCCGAACAACACGCCGATCAGCGTGGCCAGCATGCTGGCCCCGAGATAGTAGGCGATGGGCCGGTTGAGCGGAGTCTGCAGGTACTG
>JAVKIJ010000088.1:0-11723 GCA_031459535.1 Candidatus Fervidifonticultor quintus
GATGATCCCGGCCCAAGAGCTTTCCTGGCCTGGTACTCGCTTCACAAGCAGGTCAGGTCTCATAGCATCTCATCTCGACGCCATTTCCGGGACGGGCTCCTAGGCAAGCGACTGTGCGGGGGTCCCGATGGCTTTGGCGGTTCGTGGTGGGCGCAGAATGCCTTGCCTGCAGACTCGGCTTCCAATCCCTCGGTGGGTTTTTGGTCGCCTGGGGAGTGCGTCCGTGAAGGTCTCCGTCGTCGTCCCCACCTGGCAGCGGGCGCCCTGGCTGGAGCGGTGCCTCACCGCCCTTGAGGCGCAGACCCGGCCCCCCGATGAAGTAATCGTAGTGGGGCGGGCGGAGGACACTGCTGCCCAGAAAGTGGTCGAACGGCACGCCCAGCTGCCCGCGCGCCGGGTCACGGTAGATCGTCCGGGGCACGTGGCGCCGGTCAAGTATGGGCTCGGCGAGGCACGCGGTGAAATCGTAGCCTTCCTTGACGACGATACCGAGCCGGAGCCGGGGTGGCTCCTCGCTATCGTCGCACCCTTCCATGACCCCCGTGTGGCCTGCGTTGGTGGACAGGTAATCGTGCAGGGGATGAGAGCGAAGGTGCGCCGCGACGCAGGGCGCGTGCGCTGGTACGGCCGGCACATCGGCAACGTCGCACAGAGGGACGATCCTCATCCTGTGGACATTGATGGCGTCATGGAATGCAACTGGGCCTGGCGGAAGTGCGTCCTCTCCAGGCTGGTGTTCGACCCGCTGCTGGACTTCGACGACGCTTCCATGTTCGGGCTGGATCTCTGTCTTCAGGCAAGGGGGGCAGGGCACCGTGTTGTCTACCAGCCAGAGGCTCGGGTCGTGCACCACGTCGCGCCGAGGGATCCCTTGCTGGATCGCTCCGACCGGCCCCGACGCGCATACGCCTACAGCCGCAACTACACCTACATCGCCCTGAAGCACCTCCGGGGGGGCCGCCGGCTCGCCTTCCTCGCTTGGTGGTGGGGAGTTGGCGAAAGGGGCTCCTATGGTTTGGCCAAGGCCCTGGCCGACCTCGCGGTTCAAGGCTCTCAGGTCTGGCCCCTGACCCGCGCCTCGTTCGAAGGGAAGTTGGAGGGAATTCGGGTATGGCAAAGAACCGGGCGGTGAAGGTCCTACTGGTCTCGAGCCACCCCGTGCAGTACGCCTCCCCCCTCCACCGTCTTTATGCCCGGGACCCGCGCCTGGACGTGACGGTGGCCTACTGCTCGCTCCAGGGGGCCGAGTCCGGCGTGGACCCGGAGTTCGGCGTCGAGGTCGCCTGGGACGTGCCCCTCCTCGACGGCTACCGCTGGGTTCACCCGCCGAACCGCTCGCCCCGCCCGGGTCTGCGGGGGTTCTGGGGACTCTTCAACCCAGGGCTGGCAACATTGATCTGGCGGGAGCGGCCTGACGTGGTGGTCTGCTTCGGCTGGCGCGCCGCTTCTTTCTGGATCGCAGCTCTGGCGGCCAAGGCATGCGGGGCGAGGCTCGTTCTCACTACGGATGCCCACACCCTTGGCCCCCGAGACGGAGCCCGCTGGAAGGTGCTGGTGAAACGGGTTGTGCTACCTTTGGTCTTTCGGTTGGCTGACGGGGCTTTCGCCCCGTCCAGCCGTACTCTGGCATTCCTCAGGCAGCTTGGCGTACCAGCGGACAAGCTCTTTCTCACCCATGACGTAGTCGACAATGTTTTCTTCCGGGAGGGCGCCCGATCGGCAGACAGACGTGCGACGCGCACGGCCTGGGGCATTCCTGAAGGCGGCTTCGTCGCTCTTTTCGCGGGCAAGCTCGCACCGTGGAAGCGGCCGGGCGACTTCCTCGGGGCGCTGTCGCGAGTGCCAGGCGCCTTCGGCGTGCTGGTCGGGGAGGGGCCTCTCAGGCCGGAGCTGGAAGCGCGGGCAAGTCATGCGGACCTTCGCGGACGGGTCCGCTTCCTCGGGTTCGTGAACCAGCGGGCGCTGCCTGAAGTGTACGCGGCCTCCGATGTCCTGGTGCTTCCGTCTGAGCACGAGCCCTTCGGTCTCGTTGTGAACGAGGCGTTCTGCAGCGGTCTTCCGGCCATAGTGACCGAGGCCTGTGGGGCTGCGGGAGATCTGGTCAGGGACGGTGAGACTGGCTACATCGTCCCTGTTGGAGACGCGGACGCTTTGGCCGATCGCCTGCGGCGCCTCGCGGCCGATCCCGACCTGCGGCGCACGCTGGGCGCCGCAGCCCGCTGGAGGATACACAACTGGGGCCCCGAGCAGAACGTCCACGCCTTCGCCGAGGCCTGTCTCGTGCTGACGGGCCGCCAGAGCCTGAGGACGCACTCGTCCAGGAGCGTAATTCGGAGCAGGGTTTCCCCCGAACCGTGAAGGTCCTCATCTACGCCCATGCCTTTGCTCCGCTGACGGGAGGGGCGGAGACCTACGTCATGCATGTCGCTCGCGGGCTGGCAGCAGCGGTTGACACGACTGGCGGGGTCGAAGCACATGCATTCGAGGTGACGGTGGCCACTCCGACTGCGGCGGGGGATTTCGACGACGCGTGGCTTCCCTTCCGGTTGGCGCGTCGCCCGAGCCTGCGGTCGCTCTTCGCGCTGGTCCGTTGGGCCGATGCGGTGGTGCTGGCTGGTCCGGCGTTCCTTCCCCTGCTGCTGGGCCTGCTCGCGCGCCGGCCTGTGCTCGTAGAGCACCACGGGTATCAGGCCGTCTGCCCCAACGGCCTGCTGTTCGAGGAGCCGCGGAAGAGCATCTGCCCGGGCCACTTCATGGCACGACGGTACCACCACTGCTTCCGGTGTGTGTATACCACCTCCGGCCCGGCCGTCGCCGCGCTCAAGCTCCTCGTCACCTTCCCGCGCCGGTGGATGCTGTCGAGGGTCGCCGCAAACCTCGCCGTTACCCGGCATGTGGCGGGCCGGATCAGGTTGCCGAAGACGCAGGTCGTCTATCACGGCGTGCCCATACCGGAGGCGGCAGGTGATGGGATGCCGGAGGGTACGCCCACGTTCGCCTACCTCGGCCGCCTGGTGAGCGAGAAGGGCCTGCACCTGCTTCTGGAAGCGGCGAGGTCACTCGCCGACCAGGGGATGCGGTTTCGCGTGAAGTTCATAGGGGACGGTCCTGAGCGGCGGCGGCTCGAGGCCCTGACGGACACGCTCGGGCTTCGTCCCATGGTCTGTTTCACCGGCTTCCTCCACGGCTCGACGCTGGAGGAGGAGATGCGCGGCGTCACCGCCCTGGTCATGCCTTCGGTATGGGAGGAGACGGCGGGGCTGGCGGCCATGGAGCAGATGGCGCGGGGACGGCTTGTCATCGCCGCTGACGTCGGGGGGTTGTGCGAAGTGGTGAGCGATGCCGGTCTCAAGTTCCGGGCCGGGGACGCGGCGGCCCTGGCGGCCTGTATGAGGCAAGTGCTCCAGGCGCCGCAGCTGGCGGGCGAGATTGGGCCGCTGGGCCGGGAGCGGGCGCTGCGGAGGTTTGCGCTGGAGCGCATGGTCGAAGACCACAGGCGGATTGTAGCCCAGGTCGCGCGCGGGGGCTGAAGGGCTGTGGCAGTTGTCCGACCCTTGCAGCATCGGATTCCGCCGGCGGCTCTTGTGGCGGGCGTAGCGTGTGCGCTGGCCATCGCCGGCGCGGCGGCCATAACCGGACAAGCGTTGCCGATGCCGTGGATCGCCCTGCCGGCGGCCTTCGCCGCCGTGGTGGGCGCTGTGGTGCTGACCAACTGGCGGGCAGGCGTCTACCTGTTCCTGGCCTGGGTGGTCGTCGAGGACCTCCCGCGCAAGTTCCTGGGCAACGACATGCGCCTGTACTTTGCCAAGGATGTGGTGGCTCTTCTGCTGTACCTGGCCTTCTGGGCCTGGGGCCTGCGGGGAAGGGAGACGCGGCCGTCTTTCCGCTTTCTGGCGCCCCTGGCTGTCTTCGCCGCCTGGGGCCTTCTGCAGGTCTTCAACCCGCGGTCGCCGAGCCCCATCTACGGCCTTCTGGGCCTGCGCATGTACTTCTTCTACATCCCGCTGCTCCTCGTGGGGTACGCGCTCGTCCGCAGCGGGCGGGACCTCGGCCGATTCCTCCTCTTCAACTTGGCGCTGGCGGCGGTGGTCGCCGGGCTGGGCATCGCCCAGGGCATCGTGGGGCTCGTTTTCCTAAACCCCGCGGAACTGGCGCCTGAACTCCACCTGGCCCGTCTGGTCCGCCAGGCGCCGATCACCGGCGCCCTGGTCCCCCGGCCCACGTCGGTCTTCGTCAGCGACGGACGGTTCGCGTGGTACATGCTCGTTGCGTTCCTGCTGGGGCTGGGAGGGACGGCTTACGCGCTGGCCCGCCGGGACCGGAGAGGTCTGACGCTGGCTGCGGCCACGGGCATCGTCGCCGCGGCCATCGTCGTGAGCGGCTCGCGGGGCACGTTCATGTACGCCCTGGGAAGCACGGCAGTCCTGGCGGCGGCGCTGCTGTGGGGTGCCTCCCGCCCGCTGCGGGCACGAATGATGAGGGGTACCCAGCTCGTCCTGCTCGGGATCGGGCTCGGCATCGTGCTCGTCCTCGTCCTCTTTCCGGAGGCGGTGGGTGCCCGGTGGGCCTTCTACTACGAGACCGTCGCGCCCTGGAGTCCGACCTCGGAACTCGCCTGGCGCGTGTGGGGGTACCCCGTTGCCAACCTCCTGGGCGCCTTCAGCTTTCCTGGCTGGCTCCTCGGATACGGCATCGGCACTTCCTCCCTGGGAGTGCAGTACGTCACAGGCCTCCTCGGTCTGCCCGCACCCGAGATCGGCGTGGAGAGCGGCTACGGGACGCTGATCCTGGAACTGGGCATCCTGGGGCCGCTGCTGTGGCTGATGTGGACGATCGCGCTTGTGCGTGAGGGCTGGACTGTCCTCCGACGCCTGCGGGGGTCGGCGCTGTTTCCCGTAGGAGCCGCCGTCCTATGGTTCGCGTTCCTCCTGCTCTTCCCGTTCACGTTTGGGGGCATGCAGCCATACCAGAACTTCGTGTTCAACGCTTACCTGTGGCTGCTGGTCGGGATACTCTTTCGCCTGCCGGCCCTGGCTCGCCGCTAGACCCGTGTCGGAATCGCCCGTTCTCGAAGAGCGAACGATCGGCGGCCTGCACGATTTCCTGATTCGAGAGGTCCTTCCAAGGTATGCGAAGGACGCCAAGCGTGCTGTGGACCTCGGTGCCGGGAGTGGTGCGCTGGCAGTTCGTCTGCGTGATCTCGGCCTGGCGGTGCTGGGGGTGGATATCGACGTTGAAGGTTTCAAAGCACCGATCCCCTTCCGCCGGCTGGACCTGAATGACGCCGATTTCGCGGCCGCCCTACTCGACGGAGGCGGCTTCGATCTCGTGACCTCGGTCGAAGTGATAGAACACCTCGAGAGCCCGATCAACTTTCTCCGGAATATCCGAAGGTTGCTGAGCCCGACGGGCGCGGCGATCGTGACGACCCCAAACGTCGACAACCTTCCGGCGCGTGTCAAGTTTCTGATAAGAGGGCGCCTGCGCGGCCTGGACGAGGCTGGCGAACGAACCCACATCACCCCGATCTTCTGGGACCTCTTGACCCGCCAGTGGCTTCCGAGCGCCGGGCTTCGGCTGGTAGAGCACTTTGTGTTCCCGCCCGGTGGGTACAAGTTGACACGTGCTCGATACGCCTGGGCGTTCTGGCTCGTCGCCCAAATCTGCGGTGGGGATTGTTTGCTGGGCGATACGCATGTCTTCGTCTTTCGGAGAAGCGACTGAGCGGAAGATGCCAGGGCGGCGCCTGCGGGTGTGGGTCGTCACTCCCGAACTCCACCGCCATGGCGGTACGGAGCGGTGTCTCGCTGAGCAGGTCGAGCGCTGGCGGGGTCGCTTCGACCTGCGACTGTACACCATGCGCGCCGAGGATGTAGATCTCTCGGGAGTCGAGGTCCGCCGCATCTTCTGGCTTCCCGGCCCTCACCTTTTCCGCTGGATCTGGTGGTACGGGGTGAACACGTTCTTCCGCAGGCTCGATACGCGCTGGCTGGGTCGCCCGGACGTCGTCTACTCCCCCGGCGTCAACTGTCCCGACGCCGATGTCATGAGCGTCCACATCATTTTCGGCAAGTACTGGGAGCGAGTGGGGGCAAGCCTCCTCGGCGACCTCCGGCGACCTGCGCGAGCGCTCAAGGCGCTTCACCGGGTGCTCTACCTTTCGCTCGTGAGGTGGCTCGAGGGGCGCACCTACCGCGGGCCCGCGAGCCTGGCGGCCCTGTCCTGCGAGGACGCAGGGGAGATCGAGGCCCGCTACGGCAGGTCGCCTGGCAGCGTTACAGTAACCCCCAACGGGGTCGACGCAAAGAGGTTCTCGCCCGAGGTGCAAGGGCGGCTCCGAGCCGAGGCCAGGCCGCGCCTTGAGGTAGAAGGTCGGACCCTCCTCCTTCTCGTGGGGAACGATGCTTACAAGAAGGGCGCCGACCTCGCCCTCCGCGCCCTGCCCCACCTCCCCGAGGAGGTAACCCTCGCCCTCGCCGGGAGGCTCGACACGGCTCAGGTGAAGGCCTGGGCGAGAGACGCGGGGGTGGAAGGGAGGGTCCTCCTCTGGCCCCACCGGCCCGACGTGGAGACCTACTACGCCGCCGCCGACCTGCTCCTTGCTCCCTCCCGCGAGGATGCCTTCTCGCTCCCGCCGCTCGAGGCTATGGCCTGTGGCCTGCCTGTGCTGATGAGCGCCAGGGCTGGGGTGAGCGAGCTCGTCGAGGACGGGAGACACGCCCTGGTCGTGGAGTACCCGGAGGATGCTGAGGCCCTTGCAGCCGCCGTCAAGCGGGCGCTCGGGGCACCTGGCCTCGCTGAGCGGCTCGCTCGAGAGGGACGCAGCCTCGCCGAGAGTCTCACCTGGGAGGCCAATGCGGAGAGGACCGCGGCTCTCATAGAGCGGGAGGCGGCCACGCCGAGGGTCCTGGTGTTGGCGCCACATGCCTGGGGGACGGGCGGGATCGAACGGTCGACCCGCACTCTCGTGCGGGCGCTGGCCGACCTCTACGGAGCCGAGCGAGTGGGCCTCCTGTCGGTCTGGGGCGGACCTGGAATCCTTCCCTGCCGCGTCTTGTGGAGGGGGCCTGAGGCGAGGGGCGCCGGAGGGGTCCCCTGGACGATCAAGGTGCATTTCGCGCTTGCCGCCGTGCGGCTGGCCCGCAGGTGGCAACGCCGGCTGGTCGTGGTGGCCTGCCACCCGCATCTGGCGCCCGTCGCGTGGCTGGCCGCGCGGGTTGCCGGAGTGCCGTGGGCGGTGTGGTGTCACGGCGAAGAAGTGTGGCGGCCGCTGCGGCCGGCGGTGTTCGCGGCGCTGCGACGGTCCAGCCTGGTAATCGCGCCCAGCCGGTTCACCGCCGGCCTGCTCGAGCGCATGCACCGCGTCCCGCCGGGGCGCCTCGCCGCGCTGCCGCACGCGTTGCCACCCGACCTGCCCCTGGCGAAGGCAGGCGTGGCGAAGGGCGCGGCGGGTGACGGGCGCCTCCGGGTGCTCACGGTCGCTCGCCTGGTTCCCGAGCACGCCTACAAGGGCGTGGACACGCTGCTGGCTGCGTGGCCGCTGGTACTGCGCTCGGTTCCTGAGGCCGAACTGGTCGTGGTCGGCGACGGCCCCGACCGCCCGCGCCTGGAGCGCGAGGCTGCCCGGTTGTCGCTCGATGGCCGCGTGCGATTCACCGGGCGTATTGATGACCGGGCCCTTGCAGAGGCCTACAGGCAGGCGGCGGTCTTCACGCTGCCTGCGCGCACCCGAGTCGGACGGTGGGCGGAGGGTGAGGGCTTCGGCCTCGTGTTGTTGGAGGCGGCGGCCGCGGGCCTTCCCGTTGTCGCCGGAAACGGCGGGGCGATTCCGGAAGTCGTGCGCGACGGGGAGACCGGCCTGCTGGTGGACCCCGAATCCCCGGAAGAGGTGGCCGCAGCCATCGTCAGGTTGCTCCGCAACCCCGACCTCGCGCGGCGCCTGGGCGAGGCGGGCAGGCGGCTGGTGCGCGAGGAGTTCTCCTACGAGCGGTTCTGCGAGCGGCTGGCCGGGCTAATCGAACGGCTGCGGCGACCGGCATGACATCCTTGCGGATCCTAAACGTAACCCAGGTGTACGGCCCAGCGGCGTGCGCGAGCGGCCAGGCGATCACGGTAGGGGACATTTCACGTCAACTCGCGCGTCGCGGACACGAGGTCACCGTGGTGACGGCTGCGCGGGGGTTTCAGGCGGCCCGGGAGCGGCTCCACGGCGTCGAGGTGGTAGGTCTGCGTTCTGTCTTCCGGTATCGTGCCATCACGGTGAACCCTGGCGTCGTCGGCTTCTGCCTGCGCCGTCTGAGGGGGTTCGACATCGTCCACCTCTACGGCACTTACGACCTCCTGGGCCCCGTCGTCGCTACCTTCTGCCGCCGGTGGCACGTCCCCTATGTGCTCGAGCCGCTGGGCATGTATCGGCCTATCGTGCGCAACATTGGCCCTAAGCGCGCCTACCGGCGCTTCCTGGGCCGGCCAGTGGTGGCCGGGGCGGCGCGCGTTATCGCCACCAGCGAGTTGGAGCGGGAGGAGCTTGTGGCCGACGGCGTGCTAGCGGCCAAGGTCGTGGTGCGGCGCAACGGCGTGGAGCCTCCCGGTCCTGAGGAGGCTCCGTCGCCGGGTACCTTCCGCCGAGACGCCGGGATCGGGCAGGACCAGCCGCTCGTGCTGTACCTGGGGCGGATCTCAAAGAAAAAGGGACTCGACTTGCTGCTGGAGGCGTTCAGTGCGATGCCACCGCCGGCAGCTCTGGCCATCGTGGGCCCTGACGACGGCGACGGGTGCCTCCAGAGGCTCGAGCGGCTGCGTGACCGCCTGGGGCTGAACAGCCGGGTGTGGCTGATGGGGCCCCGGTTTGGCGCCGACAAGTGGTCCGCCCTGGCCGACGCCGACGTGGTCGTGCTGCCCTCGCGCAGCGAGAACTTCGGCAACGTAGCGGCCGAGGCGGTGGCCTGCAGCGTGCCGGTGGTCGTCACCGACCGGTGCGGCGTCGCTCCGCTGGTCGCCGACCGGGCGGGACTCGTCGTGCCCTGCCGCTTGGACGCGATTCGCTCAGCGATCTCTCGACTGCTCGAAGACTCTCACCTGCGGACGCGCCTGCGCGCCGGAGCTGTCGAGGTGCGGCGCGAACTCTCCTGGGACGAACCTGTGGCCCGGCAGGAGCAGATCTACCTGGAAGTGCTGCAGGAACAGTCGCACCGTGGCACGGGTTTGGCGCGCTAGAAGAGCGCCAGTCGCGCGCCTTTGATATGTGCGGCATCTCGGGGCTGTACGGCCCCCCGCGGCTCACTCCGGAGCCCGTCTGGCGGATGGTCGACCATCTGGGCAACCGGGGGCCTGACGACCGGGGCGTCCATAGCCCTGCTCCCACCGCGGTGCTCGGCAGCACCCGTCTGAGCATCCTTGACCTCTCGCCGGCCGGACATCAGCCCATGAGCAACGAGGACTCCCGGGTGTGGGTGACGTTCAACGGCGAGGTCTACAACTTCCGCGCCCTGCGAGCCGACTTGCAGCGTCGAGGGCACGTCTTCCGGTCGCAGACCGACACCGAGGTCGTCGTCCACGCCTACGAGGAGTGGGGCGATGACTGCGTGGACCGGCTGCGGGGGATGTTCGCCTTCGCCGTCACAGACGCCCGCGAGGCCGGGCCCCACGGGGAGGGAGTGAGGCTACTGCTGGCGCGTGATCCTCTGGGCATCAAGCCCCTGTACTATGCCAGCGCCAACAGCCGGCTGCTGTTTTCCTCCGAGGTCCGGGCCCTGCTCGCCTCGGGCCTGGTGCCCCTACGGCTCTCCTCTGACGGGTCGGCCGCCTACCTGCTGTGGGGGTCTGTGGCTGAACCGTTGACTCTCGTGACCGGCGTTCGGTCGCTGCCTCCGGGGCACCGGCTGACAGCGCAGGTGAGGGACGGCGCACTGCAGGTCGAGGTGGAACCCCACTGGCACCTGCCGGTCGGCCTAGTTGCTCGCGACGGGGCGGCAGACTCCGCTCGGGAGGAGGCCGTGGCGCTACGCCGGCTTCTGGCGGACGCCGTGGGCCTCCACCTCGTCGCCGACGTCCCCGTGGGCGTCTTCCTGAGCGGCGGCGTGGATTCCACGGGCGTGGCCGCGCTGGCCGCCGAGGCCCACGGCGCGATCTCCACGGTGACGGTGGCCTTCCCGGAAGAGGCCGACAGAAACGAAGCCGCCCTGGCCCGCGAGACCGCCCGGCGGCTCGGCACTTGCCACCACGAGGTAGGCCTCACAGGCCCGGAGACACTGCGCCGCCTCGACGAGGCAGTGGCGGCACTCGACCAGCCCAGCATGGACGGGATCAACACCTACTTCGTCTCGTGGGGCGCGCGTCAAGCCGGCCTGAAAGTGGCCCTCTCGGGGCTGGGGGGCGACGAACTATTCGGCGGCTATGGCACGTTCGCCACAGTCCCCCGCCTGGAGGCCCTGGTGGCTCTGGCGCGTCGGGCTCCCGCCCTGGCGGGGTGGGCGGCGCGGGCAGCTCGTGCGCTCCCCGGTCTGAGCGCCGATGCGCGGGGGAAGGTCGCCGACCTGCTGGCCGCCCCTGACCTCCTGCCGCACCCCTATGCTGTGGCGCGAGCACTCTTCTCACCTCGAAGGGTGCTCGCTCTGCTCAACGGCGCTGGAGCCCTCGAGCCTGCCGGCCCCTGGGCCGACCGCCTGCACGATCTGGCGACCCGGACCCGGGAGCAGGGACCGTTCGGCCGGGTCTCGACGCTGGAGCTCGGCACCTACCTCGTCAACACCCTGTCGCGCGACACCGACGCCATGAGCATGGCGCACTCCCTGGAGGTGCGCGTGCCGTTCGTTGACCGGGAGGTGGTGGAGTTCGTCGCCACCCTACCCGACGCCTGGCGGGCCGGCCGCGCGGGGCCCCGTCGGGGCCCGAAGGCGCTGCTGCTGGAGGCGGTAGGCGACCGCCTGCCCGCCGCCGTCGTCCGCGGACGGAAGCGGACCTTCACCCTGCCGTGGGAGCGGTGGCTGCGCGGGCCGCTGCAACGGAAGGTGCAGGAAGGGATTGAAGCAATCCCGGACCCGCTGCGCCTCTTCCTGGATCCGGGGGAAGTGCGGGGGGTGTGGCAGGGCTTCCTGGCGGGGCGAACGGGCTGGGCGCGGCCGTGGAGTCTTTATGTCCTCAACGAGTGGGTACGTCTTCACCTGGCCGTTTGATGCTTAATTAAGCTGACAAGAGATAAAAAGCTTTCATCTCATGGCATCCAATCGAGAAAGAGGAAGCCGCACTTCGCGCGGCAGTCTCACAGTCGAAGGTGCCCGCAAGTACTGGTGCGATCTTCACGGGGCATTTCCGTCTAGCTCCTGGGAGGTCATCCAGGGCTCGGCTGCCATTCTGAGACCTGTCTGTCATGCTGGCGCCCCGGACTACAGATCCTCAGGGCTTTCCTCGGATGGCAAATTAGTCCAGGAGTTACGCGGCTCGCATGATTTCCCCCTTTCGGGATGGGGCCGTGGACGTGTCGAATGTCGCCTTGTCCCCTTGGATGACGGCGAGTTGCAGGCGGCGTTTGACCTCACCCACCGTGTCTGATGGATCGAGCCGCGCCTGCTGGAGCACGACGAAGGCGAGGAGGACCAGCGCGACATGACGCTCCATGGCCTGCGGCACCCGGCACTGGCAGGCCCCCAGCCCCGCCAGTTGCTTGGTGTCGCGGAAGCACGTTTCGATGTCCCAGCGGCTGCGCTTGCGAGCGAGCAGGGTCT
>JAVKIJ010000089.1:0-11414 GCA_031459535.1 Candidatus Fervidifonticultor quintus
CCTGGCACGATCGCCTCCACCTGGCAGCGCGCCGGGCGGGCCGGACGTGGCACCGATCCTGCGCTGGTGGTCCTGGTGGCAGCGGACGACGCCCTCGACCAGTACCTGATGCGGCATCCCGACTACCTGTTCGAACGGCCGGTCGAGCACGCGGTCATTGACCCGGAGAACCCGTACATTCTGGCGCGCCACCTGCGCTGCGCCGCGGCCGAGATCGCGCTGGTCCCCGGGGATCTCGCCCTCTTCGGCGAACGGGCGCGGGAACTGGTCCCGCTCCTGGAGCAGGCCGGCGAGCTGGTGCCCCGGCGGCAGCGCTGGCACTGGATTGGTGGGCTGCGCTACCCGGCCGGGGAGGTGGACGTCAGGTCGGCCTCCGGCGCGACCTTCCGCATTGTGACGCCTGATCGCAGGACCATCGGGACCATTGATGAAGCCCGGGCGTTTGAACAGGTTCACCCCGGTGCCATCTACCTCCATCAGGGCGAGAGCTACCTCGTGCGACAGCTCGATCTCGACCGCCGGATCGCCTATGTCGAGCCCACCGCCGCCGATTACCACACGCAGCCGCGCGTGACCATCGACCTGATCATTCACCGCCCGCAGGCGTCCCGGCCCTGGGGACCGACCACGATGACGTTCGGCGAGGTCGAGGTCACCACCCAGGTCATCGGGTTTGCCCGCAAGCAGCTCTTCACGGACACGGTGATCGACGTACAGCCGCTGGACCTGCCGCCCCAGCGGCTCCAGACCACGGCGCTGTGGTTTCCCATTCCCGACGATCTGGAACAGGCCGTGCGCGGTCGCAGCCTGGATTTCGCCGGCGGCATCCACGCGGTGGAGCACGCGGCCATCGGGGTGCTGCCCCTGTTCGCCATGTGCGACCGGTGGGATATCGGTGGCGTGTCGTACCCCGCGCACCCGCAGACCGGAGGGCCGGCCGTCTTCATCTATGACGGGCATCCTGGCGGCGTGGGCATTACCGAGAAGGGGTACACGCTCATCGAGGCCCTGATGGCCGCTGCGGCAGAGGTCATCGAGGCCTGCCCCTGCGAGGCCGGTTGTCCCTCGTGCGTCCAGTCACCGAAGTGCGGCAACCTCAACCAGCCCCTCGACAAGGCGGCGGCGCTGGTCTTGCTCAGAGGGCTCCTGGCCGGGGGCGAGGCGCCAGCCGCCGCGGCGGCCGCTGGCCGCCCGCAGGCCGACGTATGACGCCAACCCGCGCGATTCGTGGTGCGGCGGAGCCTGGGGGCATCCTCTATCTGGTCGCTACGCCCATCGGCAATCTGGAGGACATCACACTCCGGGCGATTCGCATCCTGAGGGAGGCCGACGTCGTCGCCTGCGAAGACACCCGACGCACCAGGGGGCTGCTCTCGCACCTGGACGTCCACACACCCACGATCAGCCTGCACGAGCACAACGAACAGGCGCGGATTCCGCAGATCCTCGCGCTGCTTCGAGAGGGCAAGCGAGTGGCCCTGGTCTCCGATGCGGGGACGCCGGCGATTGCCGACCCCGGCGCGGCACTGGTGGCGGCCGCGGCCCGGGAGGGCTTACGCATCGTCCCGGTCCCGGGCGCCAGCGCCGTGACGGCTGCAGTGTCGCTGGCGGACTTCCCGGCAGAACGGTTCGCCTTCGTCGGCTTCCTCCCGCGGCGGGGTGCCGAGCGGCGGCGCATGCTGGAGGCGGTGGCCGGGATGCCCTTGGCGCTGGTCATGTTCGAGGCCCCCCACCGCGTGCGCGAGGCGCTAGACGACCTGGCCCGGGTCTTCGGTGAGCGCCGGCTGGTGCTGGTGCGAGAGCTGACGAAGGTCCACGAGCAGGTGCTGCGCGGGACCGCGAGCGAGGTGCGGGCCGCGCTGGGCGAAGCCGCCCGCGGCGAGGTGACGTTGGTGATCGAGGGCGCGCCGCCCGCACGGGCAGCCGCCCGCCAGTCTCCTGAACAGTTCCTGAGGGACCTGCTGGCCAGGGGCCTGTCACGGCGCGACGCTGCCCGCGCCCTCGAGGTGGCCTATGGGCTGCCGTCGCGCGAGGCGTACCGCATGGCCACCGGCGAAGGCTGACATGCCGCTGCTGCCCGCCCCCAGAGACGTCGCCGTGGTCCACCGCGCCACCAGCGACTTCGAGGCCATCTCGATCCGCGATCTGCTCGAGGCGTCGGGCCTGCGGGTGATGGTGCGCTCCCGCCGCGTTCCAGGGTACGAAGTCCCGACGCTCGCCGGCGATCAGGCTGGCATCGTGGCCGAGATCCTCGTGGCACCGGAGGACGAGGACCGGGCCCGCGCGCTCATCGCCGACTACCTGACCGCGCTTCAGAAGGAGCCGCCCGCGCCGTGACCCGCCGGCCGGAGTGGTGGCGGGATGTCTTTGATCGCCCCGCGTTCCTCCAACTCTACGAGCGCGCGGATCTGGAGCGCGCCGGCAGCCAGGTGGACCAGGCCCTGGCGCTGCTGGATCTCCGGCCGCCGGCCCGGGTGCTGGATGTCTGCTGCGGTTACGGCCGACATGCCGTGGAACTGGCGCGCCGTGGGTTCGAGGTCACGGGCGTGGACATCTCCGAGGTGCAGGTGCGGCGGGCCGTGCAGCACGCCGCAGCAGCCGGGGTGCGCGGCGCGTCGTTCGTGGTCGGCGACGCGCGCACGCTACCCGTGCGCGGGCCGTTCGACGCGGCGGTCAACATGTTCCTCTCGTTCGGCTACTTCGCCACCGACGCCGAGAGCCAGGCGATGCTCGACGGGATCGCTCGCACGCTCCGGCCCCGCGGACGATTGCTGATCGACTTCTGGAACCGCGAGCACGAGATCCGCGCGTTCCAGCCCGCGGTGGTGGACCGGCGCGACGACGGCATCCTCGAGATCGAAGACTGGAGCTTCGATCCCCTGGCCGGGCGGCTCAACTGGGTGAACACCGTCATCTTCCCCGATGGCCGGCGCGAGGCCTGGCACTACTCGATCCGCGCCTATACCGCGGCCGAGGTTCGGGCGATGCTGGAGGCCGCGGGGTTCCGGCTTGCGGGGCTGTACGGGAGTCTGGCGGGCGATCCGTACGACATGGATGCCGAGGCCGCCGTCTTCGTGGCCGAGAAGGCCTAGGGCACGCGACCGCCTGCCCTCACGTCAGGTCCTACCGCCGCTGCGCATCGTGCCGCTGCCGGTAGATGTGGCGGCTCGCACGGTTGAGGTCCCGCTGAAGATCCAGCCACTCCCGCGGTTCGATGCCGCCACCGGTGGAGCGGTAGTAGCGCTCCTCGAGCCGGATCCACGCCTGCTCTGCTAGCAGCCGCGCGGCTTCGCCCCGGGTCAGATCGCCGCATCGGATACCCGCCGCGATGCGCTGGAGCTGGCGGTGTTGCCTCCGGTCGATGACCCCGGCCTGCGCGGCCGAGGCCAGGGCGGCGACCATCGCGAGCACCAGCACGGCCGCCATCACTGTCCGCATGATCCCTCCCCCTCTGACGTCACGCGGGATCGTGTCTTGCGCCCGTCGTCTGCCCATTTCGACCAATGGTTCGACGCCGAGGTTTAGAGAACCGGCCCACCTTCGCCCGGACGCGTTGACACGCGCGGGGAGTCCGGATAGCATACAGGTTAGTCCATAGCGGGCGATGAGGAAGCGGGAGTACGCATCCTGACTCGTCGAAGCGAGCCGGGCCCGGTGCGAGCCGGTGGCAGCGGGATGCGGAACATGGCTTCCGAGCTTTCAGGCGAACGCCCGGCGCTGGTACCACGAGACTGCCGGCGGGCCGCGGGTCAGTAACCTGAACGGGTGCTCCCGAGATCGGGCCAGAGGTGGCTCATCTGGCTACCTGCGAGGCGCCGCGTCGCGAGGCCGGCGCGAACCCTGGTGGGATCACGGAGGCAGACCTTCCGTCCGGCGGGCGGGAGGTCTCTTGATTTGGGAGGACGCATGCCGTTTGCGCATCTCGTGGGGATCTTCCCGAGGTCGGAGACAGTCGTCGAGTGCAGCCGCGCGGTGGAACGGGGCCGCGCGACTCCAGAGCATCTGGCGGCAGCGATCGCCGAAGACGAGCGGCGCGTGATCGCCCTGCAACGCGAGGCCGGCCTGGACTACGTCACAGACGGCCTGCTGCGCTGGCAGGACCTGCTGCGCCCGTTGGCCGAGGGCATCCCGGGCATGCACCCGGGCGGCATCGTCCGCTGGTTCGACAACAACACGTTCTACCGGCACCCGATCATCACCGGCCCGCTGCGACCTACGGGGCGAGCGGTCCTGGCCGTTGTGAACCTCGACGCGCTGGCCGGCACGAGGTGGAAGGCCGTGTTACCCGCACCCCACGCGTTGGTCGCCCTGTCGGAGAACCAATCGGGGCGGACCTTCGACCAGGTGCTCGACGATGCAGCCTGGGTGTTGCGGGCGGAGGCCCAGGCGCTGGCCGCCGCGGGCTGCGCCTACATCCAGTTCAGCGATCCGGTGCTGGTGACACGCATGGCACGGGAGACCCTCCCGCAGGCCCTCGAGGCCCTCGAGACGGTGACCCATGGCCTGCGGGCGCGCACCGCGCTCCACACGTTCTTCGGCGACGCCGCGCCGTTGCTGGGCGACCTGGTGCGCTCTCCTGTGGACGAGATCGGCATCGACCTCTACGCCACCAGCCTGGACGGGGTCAGGGTACGCGCGGAGGGCAAAACGCTCCTCGTCGGGGCGCTGGACGGTCGGAACTCGCTGGTCGAGGATGTGGACACCGTCGTGGAGCAGGCCGTGCGGGTTCGAGACCGGCTCGGCGCAAAGGACGTGGCGCTGGTTCCCAACTGCGATCTGGAGTTCCTGCCGTGGGAGTGCGCCGAGCGGAAGGTGCGGCGCCTGGGTGAGGCCGCCCAGGTGCTGCGCGCGAGGGTGAGGTGATGGGCATGAAGCTGTTCCCCACCCAGGAGATCGGGAGCCTGGCCAAGCCGGCCTGGCTGGTGAAGGTCACCCGGGGACAGAAACCCTCGGCCAGCGACCTGACGGACCTGGACCGGTGGGCCGAGCGCCTCGGCATCAACAGCGTCGGCGAACTCCAGGCTCTGCTGGCAGCCGATCAGCCGGACAGGGAGCGCGTGCGCGATTGGGCCGCGCTGTTTGCCATCCGCCTCCAGGAGGCTGCGGGTCTCGACGTGGTCTATGATGGGGAGGTCCGGCGCGTCGAGATGTACGAGTACCCGATCCGACGCATCGCCGGCTTCCAGTTCTACGGCCACGTGCGGTCGTTCGACAACAGGTACTACCGGAAGGCCGCGGTCACCGACAAGATCCGGCTGATCGAGCCGTTTCACGTGGACGAGCTGAAGTACGTGAAGTTGGTGGCGCGCAGGCCCGTGAAGATTCCCGTCACCGGTCCGTACACGCTGGCAGACTGGTCCTTCAACGAGTACTACCTGAAAGCGGTCGAGGGCTCGGTGCGGGACCTGACGCGGCGGGCGTACGAGGCCAAGCGGGCCTTCACGTTGGATCTCGCCAGGGAGGTGCTCAATCCCACCCTGCGGGCCCTGGCCGCGGCGGGCGCCGACTGGATCCAGATCGACGAGCCCGCGGCCGCCACCCACCCGGACGAGGTGCCGATCCTGGTCGAGGCGTTCAACGCGTCGGTGGAGGGGATTGGGGCCAAGCTCAGCATCCACATCTGCTACAGCAACTACCGGGCCCTCTACCCTGAGATACTCAAGATGCGGGTGGACCACCTGGCCCTGGAGTTCAAGAATACCGGCGACTACAACGTGGTCAACATCTTCAAGGAGTACGGCGAGGAGCGTGAGCTGGGCCTGGGCGTCCTGGACGTGCACTCCGACCAGATCGAGACACCCGAGGAGATCAGGGACAAGTTGCTGGCCGCGGCGGCGGTGCTCGGTCCCGAGAAGATCTGGGCCAACCCCGACTGCGGCCTGCGGACACGCACCTGGGATGTGGCGTTTGCCAAGCTGCGGAACCTGGTGGAAGGCGCACGTCTGGCCCGGGAGGCGATCGCCCGGAGGGGTTGAGCCGCATGGCCAAGTTCTACATCACCACGCCCATCTACTACGTGAACGACGTGCCGCACATCGGACACGCGTATACCACCATTGCCGCCGACGTGGCGGCCCGCTACCACCGCCTGGCCGGCGACGACGTCTTCTTTCTGACCGGCACCGACGAACATGGGATCAACATCCTGCGGGCCGCTCAGCGCCATCGCACGAGCCCTCAGGAGTGGGCTGACCGCATCGCCGCCGAGTTCCGGCGGCTGTGGGATTTTCTCGCCATCTCGTACGATGACTTCATCCGCACCACCGAACCTCGGCACACGAAGGTGGTGCAGGCGGTCTTCCAGCGGCTCCATGAGCGGGGCGACATCTACCTGGGGACTTACGAAGGCTGGTACTGCCCGTCGTGCGAGAGCTTCTATCCCGAGGGCGACCTCGGCCCCGACCGCACCTGTCCCGTGCACACCACCCGCCAGGTGGAGTGGAGCGCGGAGGAGAGCTACCTGTTTCGGCTGTCGGCGTACAATGACTGGCTGCTGCGACACATCGAGACGAACCCCTCGTCGGTCGAGCCCGAGGCCAGGCGCAACGAGGTGCTGGCGCTGTTGCGTGCGGGGCTGCGGGACATCGCGGTCAGCCGCACGACCTTCACGTGGGGCGTGCCCGTGCCCTTCGACCCCCGGCACGTGGTCTACGTGTGGATTGACGCCCTCACCAACTACATTTCGGCCATCGGCTACCTGGACGCGCCGGAGAAGTTCCAGCGGTACTGGCCGGCCGACGTCCACCTGATGGGCAAGGAGATCATCCGGTTCCACGCGGTGATCTGGCCCATCATCCTCCACGCGGCGGGCATCGAGGTGCCCAGGCAGACCTTCGCACACGGCTTCCTGACCTTTGGCGGGCAGAAGTTCAGCAAGTCGCTGGGCGTGATCCTCGATCCGGCTGCGCTCAGCCGGGAGATCGCGGCCGAGTCCGGCGCGGAGCTGGGCGTGGCCGTGGACGCCCTGCGCTACTTCCTCCTGCGCGAGATCCCCTTCGGCTCCGACGGCGACTTCAACAAGCCGGCGCTGGTGGGCCGGTTCAACTCGGATCTGGCCAACGACTTCGGCAACCTGCTCAACCGGACGCTCCCGCTCGTCGTGCGCGACTTCGGCGGCCGGCTGCCGGCGCCCGGGCCCGACGAGGGGACGGACGGGGCGTTGCGGGACCTAGCGGCGTCGGTGCCCGACGCCGTGGTCGAGCAGATCGGCGCACTCAACTTCAATGCCGCCCTGGCCGAGATCTGGCGGCTGCTGGGCGCGGCCAACAAGTACATCGACGAGGAGGCCCCATGGAGTGCCATCCGGCAGGGCCGCACTGATCGGGCGGGCACCGTGCTCTACAATACCCTGGAGGCGCTGCGGATTGCCACGATCCTGCTCTCGCCGGTGCTCCCCACCGCCACGCAGCGGGTATGGGCGCAACTGGGCATCCCCGCGGCCCTGTCCGCACAGCGCCTGGACGACGCTCGCCGGTGGGGCGGGCTACCGGCCGGAGCGCAGGTTCGCCCCGGCCCCCCCATCTTCCCGAGGATCGACACCAAGATCAGGCTGCCCGCTGCGGGCCCTCGGGTCGCGAGCGAGCCCGCAGCCGCCGGGGCACCATCAGAGGGAGGAACTCCCGTGGAGCAGATCACGATCGACGAGTTCAGGCGGCTCGACATGCGTGTGGCCGAGGTGGTGGCTGCCGAGCGCGTCCCCGGCACCGACAAGCTGATCAAGCTGACTGTGAACATCGGTGATGAGGTGCGGACCGTCGTGGCCGGGATTGCGACCCACTACCAGGCAGCCGACCTCGTCGGCCGCCGCATTATCGTGCTGGCCAACCTGCAGCCCAGGAAGGTCCGCGGGGTGGAGTCACGCGGCATGCTGCTGGCGGCAACCTGGGACGACGAGGTTGCCATCCTCAGCGTGGACAATGCCCCGCCCGTGGGCGCCAGGATCTCGTGACGGCCGACCTGTTCGACACCCACCTCCACCTCGACGACGAGGCGTTCGAGCACGATCGCGACGACGTGCTGGAGCGCGCCCGGGCCGGGGGCGTGCGCGGGTTCATCTCCATCGGCACGTCGCTGGCCTCCAGCCGGCACGCCATTGCGCTGGCCGAGCAGTATCCCGACGTGTACGCCGCGGTCGCGGTCCATCCCCACGAGGCTTCCCAGGTGACGCCCGAGGCGCTGGAGGCGCTGGGAGCTCTGGCCCGGCATCCGCGCGTGGTGGCCATCGGCGAGACCGGGCTCGACTACTACCGTGACTTCGCGCCCAGGGAAGCGCAGGTGAGGGCGTTTCGAGGTCATCTGCGGCTGGCGCGGGAGGCGGGTCTGCCGGTCATCATTCACAATCGGGACGCGCACCGGGACGTAATGGAGATCCTGGCCGAGGAGGCGCCGTCGCGGGTCGTCATGCACTGTTTCTCGGGATCGGTGGAGATGGCGCGCCGCTGTCTCGACCGCGGCTACTACATCGGGCTGGGCGGCCCGGTGACCTATCGCAACGCGCGGCGGGCGCTGGAGGTGGCCGCCTACGTGCCGCCCGACCGCCTGCTGCTCGAGACCGACGCGCCCTACCTGCCCCCCGAGCCACACCGCGGCCGTCGCAACGAGCCCGCCTACCTGCCGCTCATCGCCGCGGCGGTGGCCCGGGCGCGCGGAGTCGCCCCCGGCACAGTCGCCGAGGTCAGCTCCAGCAACGCCCGCGAGGCGTTCGGTCTGGCCCGTCTTGCAACCCGCGAAGGTGGGCATCCGTAGTACCATAACAGGGATGCTCCGGCGATCTGCTGCGTGGGGGGTCGTCCTGGCCGTCGTGGTGCTGGCGGCGCCCGGACGCGTTGGCGCCGCCGCGGCGGACGCCCAGGAGATTCAGATCGGCCGCCAGGCCGCGGCGCAGATCGAGTCACGGCTGAAAGTCGTGACCGACCCCGCGGTGGCCGATCGGGTCGCCCGGATCGGGGCTGTCGTCGCCGCGCAGACCCAGCGGCCCTACCTGCCCTTCCTGTTCAAGGTGGTCGAGTCTCCGCAGGTCAACGCCGTGGCGCTTCCGGGCGGGTCCGTCTACGTGACGACCGGGTTGTTGAAGTTCGTCCGCAGCGACCACGAACTCGCCGCGGTCCTGGCCCACGAGGCCGCGCATGCCGCCCTGGGTCACGGCATGGAGATGATGCGCCGGGCCAACCGGGCGGCCTTCGTGACGTTGCTGATCGCGGTGGTGACCCGGGATCCGGCGCTGGTGCAGGGTGGGGTGATTTTCTCGCAGGGTCTGCTGGCTGGCTACACCCGCGATCTCGAACGGGAAGCCGACCTGGCCTCGATTGACTATCTGACGCGGACGCCCTTCAGCCCGGTGGCGGTGCTCACGGTGCTCGAGCGGCTCCTGCGAACCGAGCAACTGGCTCCTCAGCCCGAGGTCCTGGCCTTCGCCGATCACCCCAAGACCAGCGAGCGGGTCCAGTACGTCCAGCAGGCGCTGGCGGACCGGCGCATCCCGCTCCACCGGCGGGCCCCGGCGAACTACCTAGTGTTGCGGACGCGGGAGAGTCAGGACGGCAACACCTTTCACGCCGAGATCCTGGTGAACGATCGTCCCATCGTGCGCCTCACCGACCTGTCCAAGATCCGGGCCGCCGCCGAAGCGCTCGACCGGCTCTTCGACGACGACCTCGAACCCTACGAGGTCACGGCCCGCGAGACCTCAGACGGCTGGGGCGTGTTTGCCCGCGGCTTTGCCATCCTGCGGTTGACCCCCCGCGATGTTCCTGCGGGGGGCGGGACCGTGCGCGACTTCGCCGCGGGCATCGCGGCCCGCCTGAAGGCGGCGATTGATGACGACATCCGCCGGCGCCGCATGGACAACTAAGCCTCCGTCCTCGGGACGCTGGGAGTTCGATGTGAGTGCTGGGGCACGGCGTGTGCGTGCGCTGATCGCGCTATCTCTCGTCGCGGTTCTGCTCCCGATCGGACAGGGCCATGCCCAGTCTCCGTGGGCGGGAACGCTCTTTCCCTTCTCTCTTCCCTGGGACGACGCCTCGCCGGGGCCCACGGACCTCAGCGGGTGGAATCAGCCGATCGCGGGTGAGGCTGATCGCCTGCGCGTCGGGCCCGACGGGCACTTCTACCGAGGCACCGAGCGGGTGCGCCTGTTCGGGTTCGACGTCTCTGCGGGCGCCCCGATGGCCGATCGCGGCGTGGCCGAACGGGTCGCCGCACGCCTGGCGAAGTTCGGCGTCAACTACGTGCGCATTGCCCAGAACTCCCAGCCGGCTCCCCAGGGGTGGATAGACCCCGCGACGCTGGCCGGGGTTGACCCCGAGGCCCTGGACCGACTCGACTACTTCATCGCGCAGCTGCGCCGCCGCGGCATCTACGTCCACCTGGTCCTCAACCACTTCCGGCGTTTCTACCCCCGCGACGTGCCGGGGTTCGAGGGTGGCAGGACGCTTCCCGACGGGTGGCCCCGCTGGGGGACCGGCGTGACGCAGTTCTTTACCCCGGTCATCGCGCACAATCGGGCCATATCGCGTCAGATCCTGACGCACCGGAATCCGCACACCGGCCTCACGTATGCCGAGGACCCCGCGATCGCCATCGTCGAGATCACGAACGAGGACGGCTTGGTGCGGTTGTGGCAGGGCGGCGCCATCGATCCGATCATCTCGGCCGGCGCGCCGCATCTGGTGCCCCTGCGTGACGAGCTCGTGAGGCGGTGGAACCGCTGGTTGCGCGAGCGGTATGGCACCGACGCCGATCTGCGTGCGACATGGGACCGGGGCGCGCTGCCCCACGGAGGCGAGCTGCTGGCCAACGGGGATTTCCGGCAGGGCACACAGGGCTGGCGTCTGGCCACGGTCGAGGGCGCACGGGCCCTGTGGCAGATCGCGCCCGGCGCGGGTCCGGTGGCTGGCGCACCGGTGCTGCAGATCCAGGTCGAACGGGTGGGAACGGAGCCGTGGCACGTGATGGTCGTGCAGGACCGTCTGCCGCTGCAGGAAGGCCGGCCGTACCGGATCGACTTCTGGGCCCGGGCGTCGGGGACCGGGGCGAAGATGGCGCTCAACGTCCAGCAGGCTCAATCGCCGAGCCGCGTGCTGTCCTCGACGGTGGAACTGTCCCTGTCAGACCGATGGGAACACCGGACCCTGATCGTCACACCCACCGCGTCGGAGGCCAACGCGAAGGTGAACCTCATTCGGGGCTATCAGGCGCAGACGATCTGGCTGGCTGGACTCTCGGTGCAGGAAGCGGCCGTCGTCGGGCTGCGCGCACAAGAGAGCGCCTTGGCAGGATCGGTGCCCGCCTTCAGCCGCGCCGAGTTTGCCCTGCGCACGCCGCGGGCACAGCAGGACTGGATGGCGTTCCTCTTCGCCGTGGAGGAACGCTTCTTCGCAGACGAACTCCACTTCCTGCGGGACGAGTTGAAGGTC
>JAVKIJ010000009.1:0-55402 GCA_031459535.1 Candidatus Fervidifonticultor quintus
GAGGCCAACGTGACGGCCCTCACAGGCCGTGAGATCGAGGCCTTCATCACGCCAGACAAGACCAAGCACACACAGCCGACGCCGCCCGCGCCGCGCGGGCGCATTCCTACGCAGCTGTCGCTCCAGGAGCGGATGCGCCGGAAGCTGCGGACCAAGGCGGGCCGGGCTATCTACAACCTGCGCAAGGCCATCGTCGAGCCGGTGATTGGGCAGATCAAGAGCGCGCGCGGCTTCCGGCGCTTCTTGCTGCGGGGCCGAGCCAAGGTCAAGGGTGAATGGCTGTTGGTCACGACGGCGCACAACCTGTGCAAGTTGTTCGGGGCCCGACCGCGAGTCTACGCGGCACTGAGATGGTGAGGGTGAGCACGGGATGATCCCGGCCCAAGAGCTTTCCTGGCCTGGTACTCGCTTCACAAGCAGGTCAGGTCTCATAGCATCTCATCTCGACGCCATTTCCGGGACGGGCTCCTAGCCGGTCGGGCGCCTGTATCCATCGCCGTCCTCAATGTGGACATCTGGCCCGAGCACGACGACCCGCGGGTGCTGGTCATCTACCGCGGCCAACTCAGCGCTGGCGCGCCTCTGCCCTACACGCTGGCGTTCGCCATCCCGGCGTCGGGTCAGGTCAACGCCGCCGCCTATCGGTCGGGCGACGGCCAGCTGTTCTCCGTGGATTATCAGTACCGGCAGGACGGCGACCGCCTCCAGGTCGTGATGACGACTCCCGACCCGGGGTTCCAGTTCGAGTACTACGCCGATCTCATCCAGGGGCGACCGCAGAGGACGTTTGTGGTAGATCTGACATTTCCGCTGGCCGTGGACGTGCTCAACGTGGCGGTGGAACAGCCGCTGCGAGCCTCGGGGTTCGCGCTGGAGCCTCCAGCGGCCAGCAGCAGCATGACCGCAGCAGGCCTCACGCACCACGTCTACACAGTGGGGCCATGGCCGGCCGGGCGGGCCTGGCGCCTCCGGGCCCGTTACCAGAAGGCCGACGAGACCCCGTCCCTGCCGCGCGTGGTCCGCACGCCCGCCGCCCCTTTGGGAGGACCGCAATCGCGTCGGGGCCTGCCACTGTGGGCCTGGGCTGCAGTCGTTGCCGCCACCCTGGGCACGGCGGGTCTCGTCGGCTTCGTTGCCCGCCGACGTGGTGGGCGCCTGCGTACACCCGGCAAGGATGCGGGCAGGCCGCGTGATTTGCAGCCCGTCTACTGTGTTGGCTGTGGGCATCGCGCCCGCCCCAGCGATCGGTATTGCAGCCGGTGCGGGCGCCGCATCGAGGGAAGCGGCAAGGGGAAATCAAGGAAGCGGCGCGTCGAGGACAAATAGCTTCCGTCAGTCTCGCCGCTGGGGGTGCGGATGAGGACGCGGCCGACGGGATCGGTTAGCCGTCTGGCGCTCGTGGGTGTGCTGCCCGGGGACAGCGCGGACGTGCGCCTGCAGCAGGCAGTGCTCACGCTAACGGCCGTACTCATTTCCCTCCCGATACTTCGCGCGGGAGCGGCAGCAGGCGCTGGGTGCCCTCCACCGGGAGCACCGGCTGCTGCAGGACGAGCAGGCGCGGTCTGAAAGTCTGCTGCTCAATGTGCTGCCTAAACCCATCGCTGAACGGCTCAAGCGCAACCCAAGCGCGATCGCAGACGGGTTCCCCGAGGTCACCATGCTCTTTGCCGATGTGGTGGACTTCACACGTATGTCGGCATCTATGCCACCGGAGCGGCTCGTGGCGTGGCTGAACGACGTGTTCTCGCAATTGGACACGGTGGCCGACCGATTCGGCCTGGAGAAGATCAAGACCGTCGGCGACTCGTTCATGGCGGCGTCCGGCCTGCCGACACCTCGTCCCGACCGTGCCGAGGCCGCCGCGGAGATGGCGTTGAGGTCCGGCGGCTGCTGGCCGGCCGCACGACGCCCGAAGGCGGGCCGCTCGCCGTGCGCATCGGAATTCACACCGACCCGGTGGTGGCCGGGGTGATCGGCGCGCGGGAGTTCATCTACGACCTGTGGGGCGACACGGTCAACACGGCCAGCCGCATGGAGTCCCACGGCGTGGCCGGCGAGATCCAGGTGACCCAGGCGGCCTTCCAGCGTCTGCGCGACAAGTATGACTTCGAAGATCGCGGGAACGTTGCCGTCAAGGGCGAGGGAGAGATGCACACGTACCTACTGAAGGGGCGCCGCAGAGGCCAGGGAACTGCGTCCGTGGCACAGAATCCAGTCGAGGCGTAGACAACAAGGTGTGGAGGACTGTCTTGGCAACGCACCCGAACGCGGGCGCCCCCGAGATCGCCCGGAAGATCAAAGAAGCCGGTGACAACGCCGAGCGGCTGCGCCAGCAGGGCTTTCACTGCTCCGAGGCCGTGCTGCGCGGCGCGGCCGCGGCGGTAGGGGTCAGGCTGGACGAGTCGATGCTGAAGGCGTCCACCGGCCTGCGAGGCGGCGGGGGAGGCCGGGGCGACCGCTGCGGCGCCCTGGAGGCGGGGGCCCTGCTGGCCGGTCTCGTCTACGGTCGCGTGGAGCCCGAGGAGGACAACTCGTGCGCCAGCCGGCTCGTCCGATGGCTGCACGAGCGCTTTGTGCAGGAGTTCGGCAACACAGCCTGTCAGGTCCTGCGGCCGCTGTCGTACACCCAGTGGAGCGACGACTTCTCCTGCGGTCCCGTCTACCGGCGCGGCGCCGAACTGGCCGCTGAGGCCATCCTCACCGCGTCGTCGTTGTGCCTGACCTGCCCACCCTACGACCCGGAGCGCGGCCGGGTCGAGCGGCCGCCCGTTGACGCGGCGGCGCTGCGGGAGGTCGGTGACCGCATCCGCTTGCTGGCCGCCGACGGCCACGTGAGGGTGAGCGACCGTGCTCGCCGGGATGCCGAGGCACTCGGTATCCCGGTTGCCGATGTGGTCTTCAGCGTGGCCAATGTCAGGCGCGTCCATCCGGCCTGGGGCGGCAACTACACCGTCGAAGGGCGGAAGCCGGATCGCTACGGGCTGATCACGGTCGTGCGGTTGGGGACGGATGGCGGCAATGGTGAGCGAGAGACGGTCGAGGTCCTGGCGGTCATCTAGCAGGGCTCCCCGTGGGGACCGTGGTATAATTCTCGGTAGCGAGCGGGTGTAGCTCAGCGGTAGAGCATCGGCTTCCCAAGCCGAGGGTCGCGGGTTCAAATCCCGTCGCCCGCTCCAATCCAGTCAGGACGCGGGTTTCAGACGTTTCCCCATCGCAAGAACCGGGCGAAAAAGCCAACGTTCACCCCCTGCGCGAGGTTGTCGAAGCGTTCCTCCTGACCAAGCGGATGGTCGGGTGCACTCAGGCGACGATCCGCGCCTATCGTTGGTGGCTGGACCGGTTCGCCGCATCCGTTCCTGCGGCCACGGCCTTGACCGTGCGGACCTTGCGCCAGGGCCGCTCTCTGGCGAGCGGCTGGCCATGCTTTACCTGGCGTGGCAGCGCCAGGACCATGTGGAACGACGCGACGTCGTGCCCTTCGATCTCCTGCACCTGGCGGACGCCATGACGCGCCCCCAGCTCGGTGAGATCGCCGGTCAGCCGAAGGGATTCCGGCTCTACCATGCTCGCCCGCTGCTCCTGGGACACCGCGCGTACTTTCGGAAGAACCCGCAGGGGCAACTGGCCCTGGTGAAGTCTGTTGATCTGTTGTACAACCGGTCCGAGGTTCTCTCAGGTGACCCTCTGGTCGCCGTCAGGCAGGGCGTGTTGGACGCGCACCTGGAACGGTTGCTCTTCGAGGGGCTCGAGGTCGCCAACACCACGGTGGTGTTCGAACGGACGCGCGCGGCGGTTGCGGTCCTGTCGCCGGGCGACACCGCCGGTCTGGAGCGCCTCGGGCTGCGCTCCGAGGTGAAGGCGCAGATCGGAGAAGACCTCGCAGCCGGATATGCGGTCGTCATTCCCACCGAAGCCGTCCGCATCGCGGGGACGTCGCATCGGGGGCCGTGCAACGCGTGCTTCATCATGCTGATGGGGGGCCTTGGGGTAGTACTCGGCTTTGCAGGTATCGTGTGCGTACTGGCGGGTAGAGCGAACTTGAGCCTCTGGATCCTGCTGCGATTCGCGGGCGGATACGGTGCCGGTGTGAAGCTCAGTGACTGCCTCAGGTGGTGGCTGCGCGACTACATGGGGGAGTACACGCCACGATGACATTCCCCGCATCCGGGGGCTCTGGACCGAGGCCTGATATCCGCTCGGCGCCGTCAGGCACACCGTTCAGACAAAGGCCGGATTTCGTCCTCCCCCAGCAGGCCGTACTTTTCCGCTTCGCACGCGAGGACGAGCTGCGCCCAGAACTTGGGGTCCCGCAGAGAGACCTTGCAATTCTGACGGATGCGCTCCAGTCTCTGTCGTACCGTATTCCGGTGCAGATTTAGCATTCGCGCCGTCGCCCCGATGTTGAACTCGTTGCTCAACAGCGCCAGCAGCGTGGCTTTCAACGCCGTTCTGTTATTGTGGTTGCCGAGCTTGTCGAGCGCGTCACGGTACAACTTCTTGAGGACAGCACCGTCCACATGGTGCAGCAACCGGGCCAGGACATGATCATCGTAGAAGTAGATGCCGTCCGTAGGGTACACCACGTCCACCAGCACGTCCGCCTCCTGGTAACTCTGCGCAACGCCTTCTGCGCCCTTCCAGATGCCGCCGACGGTGAGGACAAGGTGGATGCCAGGATCCTGGGCTCGCAGGGAGTCCCACAGCCGATCTATGTATGACCTGATTCGGGTCAAGCCGTCGGAAGCTGGTACCAGAAAGACGATCTGGTTCAACAGGAAGGTGACGAACTGAGGGAGGTGGAGGGCTTCCAGCGAAGCCCGGAGGGCTCGTCCATAGACTTCCCGCAGTTCAAACTCCTGGCGGCCTGACAGGGCCCAGCGGGGCCCTCGCTGGGCGCTGGGAGCGATGGTCAGCACCGCCACGGCGTAGGCGCCTTCGTGATCAAACCCGAGCAACTGCGCCCGTTCGCGGAGCCCTGGCGACCGGTTGAACTCCCCGCGGATCAGGGCGTCCACGAACGTGTGACGGACCCGGTTCTCCACCAGTGCCACCGCCTGCTGGCGGAGGATGTGGAGGGCGGCCACGGTGGCGATCTCCTCGGCCGCTTGCATGTCGAGCTCCGAGATCGGCTGGGCGCCTTCCAAAATCCACACGTAGCCCAGCGTCTCGCGCGCCGTGCGGATGGGGCAGACGACGCGGCCTTCCATGCCTGCCTCGGGTATGGGCGGGAGGCGCAGTGGGCCGTTTGTCTCCTGCATCCTGGTGAGGATGCCCATGCTCTCGAGGGTACGCAGAACACGCTCGGGCGTGCGTGTCTGGCGGATGGTCTCGGTCCGCACGCTGTCTTTCATCCCACCGATGTCGGTATATGCGAGAAGCCGGAACTCGGCGTCTTCGATGGTGACGGGCTTCCCGATGAGTTCGGTGAGGGCATTGGCGATCTCTTGAAGGTTCTCGGCCTCCACTGCTGCGCGGGTGAGCGTTCGGTGGATCTGGTCCAGCTGCGTCAGTCGGGCGTGCTGCCGGTTCAAGATCTCCCGGTGGACCGCCTCCGTGATGTCGACGAACTTTACCTCGTAGGGTGCCTCCAGGACGGGGATTCCGAGCCGGTCCGCCTCTCGCCTGACGGCGGGCGGCACCCTGTTGATGAACTTCCCCGTCTCGAAGAGGATGCCAGCGAGCGAGAGCCTGTTGAGGGCCCGGATGGTGCGGCGCTGGACCGCCGGGTCCTTGGGCCAGCCGTATCCCGTGGTCAGGAGCAGCTCGCCCCCGTGCAACCAGGGCGTGATCTCCGGGATATCAACGATGTGCACCCATCGAATCGTGCGGTGGAGGCCGCGTCGCCCCGCGACCACCCTGGCCCGGCTGAGGGCGTCCAGCTTGAGGGCCTCGCGGACGCTCAGCCCCGTGGCATGCCCACGTGGGAGTGCACTGTGCATAGTAGACGTCCGAACTATTGTACTAATTGGCCATTGTCGGGGTGATTCCTGCTGCCATACTGGTGCGTGGGGCCAATCTGGGTGGTACGCCGAGGCGTCAACCTGTGCAGTCCGGCTTACCGCGAACGATGTCAACGGGTCGGGCAGTCGTGAAGCCCGACCTTGCTCGTGTCTGGCGGCTGGTGAGATTGTAGCGATCCTCTGGGGAGGTGATCGAGTTGACCCGCCGGATGCTGAGGTTCCTTGTCATCGGCCTGTTGATCGTGGGGATGACGGGCCCCGTGCGGTCGTCAGGGCCCGCTACCCACGACGTCGCCGCCGATGCGGCGACCGCACCCTGTCGGGCGCCCGTCCTTTCCGTGGCGCCTTCCGGCACCACAAGCCTGCCTGTCGTGTCCCGGGCGCTGGCAGCCGCCCCTGCCACCGTGAAGGTCGGATATTCGGCTCCCTTCACCGGGGCGGCCGCCGAGTTCGGGACGAACGGATGGCGAGGCATCCAGTTGGCTCTCGAAGAGATCAACGCCAAGGGCCTGACGGTTGGCGGCAAGACCTACCGAATTACCATCGTCAGGTATGACGATCGGTGCGAACCGACCGAAGGGGCCGCCAATGTCCGGAAGCTGGTCTTGACGGACAGAGTGGTGGCTGTCCTCGGCTCCCACTGCAGTTCGGTCTGCGTCGCCATGGCGGACCTCCTGGACGGGTACAAGGTACCGGGGCTGACCATCGAGTGTGCAGCAGACAAGGTCACCAGCCCCGGCCACCCATTCTACTTCAGGGCCCGACCCAGCGTGGGGTTGATGGCGCCGCTGGCCACCCCACGGCTGATGAAGATCTTCAAGCCTAAGACGGCAGGTTTCCTGGCCATTAACGACGACTATGGCCGGGGCTTTGCCCAGGCGTTCGAGGACGAGCTCAAGAAGCAGGGGGTGTCGACCACCGTCAAGGCGTTCTTCGAGCGCGGAACGACGGACTTCACGGTTCACCTGACACAGGTGAAGACGGCGGCGCCCGACATCGTCTTCTACGTCGGCGTCACCCCTGAAGGTGCCATGATCCTCAAACAGGCCAAGGAGTTGGGCCTCACGCCGAAGATCAAGTTCGTCGGTTCTGAGGAAATGAGCGAGATGGAGCTCCTCAAGCTGGCCGGAGCCGAGGTCCTCGAGGGCACCTACTCCATTGCGCTGTGGGGCAAGGTGCCACCCCAGTTTGCCGAGCGGGTCCAGAAGAAGTTCGGAGCGCCCCTGCACTACGCCATCATCTACGGATATGACGCGCTGTGGGTAGTGGCCAGGGCCATCCAGTTGGCCCAGTCCCTCGATCCCGTCAAGATCAGGGACGCGATGAAGCGCGTGGAGTTCGACGGCCTGCAGGGGCGCATCAAGTTCGAGGACTTCGGAGCGTTCAAGAACCAGGGGCGGTATGCCCCATGGCTGATCCAGTGGGTCGGGGGCGCGCGCCGGGTGGCTGAGTAGGCCCCGTCGCTCGAGGGCTGCAGACCGGGCGAGGCGATCGATGCTGGAGACCGTCCTCTTCCAGACCATCAACGGCGTGATCATGGGCTCCATCTACGCCCTGATGGCCCTGGGTCTCAACCTCATCTGGAGCATCACCGACGTCCCGGAATTCAGCCAGGGCGGCATTTACGTCATCGCCGCGTACGCCGGGTACTTTGCGGTCACTGGAACGAACCTCCCGTTCGTCTGTGCCTTGATTGCCGCCATGGGTGCCGGTGCCATCCTCGCCTTTGCGTTCGAAAGATCGATCTATCGGCGGATGCGGGGGATGACGCTGAACTTGCTCCTCTGCGCCATCGCGCTGTTCTTCCTGCTGGCCAACGTGGCGGTCTGGCTGTGGACGCCCAAGGCCAAGATCCTGCCGCCCTACGTGGAGGGCGAGGTCTTGGTGCTGGGGTTGCAGATCGGGCGGCAGCGCGTCCTGGTCCTGTTGATCTCGGCCCTGCTGTTCCTGCTGGTGAACCTCTTTGTCAACCGCACCCGGCTCGGCAAGGCCATCCGGGCGGCGTCGCAAGACCGGGAGACTGCGCAACTGATGGGCATCAATATCGATACGGTGAACTCGGTGGTGTTCAGCCTCGGGGGGGCTCTGTCAGGGACGGCGGCGGCCCTGATATCCCCGCTGTTCGCCGTCTATCCTGCGATGGGCGACCTTCCGCTGCTGAAAGCCCTGGTGGTGGTCATCTTGGGCGGGCTCGGCAGCGTGGCCGGCGTACTGGTGGCCGGGGGCATCCTGGGTGTGGTGGAGAGCCTGGGTGCGACCTTCATTTCGTCCGCGTACCAGCACGGGTTTTCGTTTTTCATCCTCATCCTCGTGCTGCTGCTCAAGCCCAGGGGCCTGTTCGGGAGGATGTAGACCGCCGTGGCGACGACCGTCCCTCCGCTGTCGGCCCGCAGGGTCCCTCAGAGGCCGGTTTGGGCGATCGCGCTGGCCGCTGGGGCTGGCTTGCTGGCCGTCCCGGCGGTGGCGTCGGAATACGTCGTCTACGTCATGGTGCTGGCGTTCCTGTTCGCCACGCTGACCGCCAGCTACGACCTCCTCCTGGGCTACACGGGCCAGCTCTCGTTTGCCCAGGGCGCGTTCTACGGCATCGGCGCGTACACCTCGGCCCTGCTAACGCTGCGGACCGGGATCCCGTTCTGGCTGGCGCTTCCTCTCAGCGGCGCCTTCGTCTTCTGCCTCGCCGCAGCGGTGGGTTATCCCGCCCTGAAGCTCCGGGGCGCCTATTTCGCAGTCACCACGTTCTTCTTCGCACACTTTGTCTACCTGGTCTTCCTCAACTCGGTGGACCTGACCGGAGGGCCACTGGGACTCGGTGGCATCCAGCCGCCGGAGAGCATTCCCGTTCCCTTTCTCGGCGTGATCGACTTCAGCCGGCTCGGTACCTACTACTACCTGGTGGCGGTGTTCTTCGCGCTAACGACGGCCTTCCTCTATTTCTTGACGCGATCGGGTCCGGGCCGCATCTTCGTCGCCATCCGAGAGGACGAGACCCTGGCCGAGTCCATCGGTATCAACACGGCGGCCTACAAGGTACTCTCGTTCAGCATCAGCGCCGGGCTGGCCGGGCTAGCGGGAAGCCTCTTTGCCCACTTCTTCCGACTCCTACACCCCACCACGTTTGCCTGGATGACCTCCGAGATGGTGGTCATCATGACCCTCGTGGGTGGCACCGGAACGCTCTTCGGCCCCATCCTCGGAGCCGGCGTCGTGACCTTCGTCCTGGAGTTGATGCGGTTCGCCCCGGAGATGCGCTTCATCGTCTGGGCGCTGGCCCTCATCGCTGTCCTGCTCTTTGAGCCTCGGGGCCTGGCGGGCATTGCGGTGCGGATCTACCGCAGGCGCGGGACGCCATGATCCTCCAGGTGAGCAACCTGACCAAGGCCTTCGGCGGCGTTGTCGCCGTCAAGAATCTGAGCTTTGAGGTTTCGGCTGGCGAGCGCCTGGGCATCATCGGGCCCAACGGAGCGGGCAAGACCACCACCTTCAACGTGATCGGCGGGGAGTACCGACCCACGGCGGGTTCCGTGCACCTCGATGGGGAACGGATCGACGGGCTCAAACCCCACGATGTGAACCAGCGGGGGATTGCCCGCACGTTCCAGATCGTCAGGGTGTTCGGGCAGCTCACGGTCCACGACCACGTGCTCACCGGCCTCGTGGCCCGGCGGCCCGGCTTCAAAGTCGCTCCCGGGCAGGAGGAGGAAGTCGACGGCCTGTTGGCGCTGACCGGCCTGCAACGGCTCAGAGACGTGGAGGCTAGGAACCTCACCACGGCGTACAAGAAGCGCCTGGAGCTGGCCACGGCTCTGGCCACCAAGCCGAAGCTGCTCCTGCTGGATGAGCTCATGGCAGGCCTCAACCTCGTGGAGATCGACGAGTCCATGCAGTTGTTGCGCCGGATCAACGAGGAAATGAGGATCACCCTGCTGATCGTGGAGCACGTGATGCGAGCCATCATGGGGCTGTGCCACCGCATCATCGTGCTCCACTACGGCGAAAAGATCGCCGAGGGCACTCCGCAGGAGGTCGCCGGCAACAGGAAGGTCATCGACGCCTACCTCGGCGAGGAAGCCTATGCTTGAGGTCCACGGCATCAGCGCCGGCTACGGTGGCATTCAGATCGTTTGGGACGTATCCCTGACGGTTGGCCGCGGCGAGACCGTGGCGCTGGTCGGGGCAAACGGGGTCGGCAAGACTACCGTGCTCAAGACCATCGCGGGACTGCTGCGGCCGATGGGGGGTAGCGTGACCCTGGAAGGCGCCCGCATTGACGGCATGCCCCCACACGCCATCGTGGCCCGAGGCCTGGCGCTGGTGCCAGAGGGGCGTCGGGTGTTTCCCTTCATGACGGTGCTGGAGAACCTGGAACTCGGCGCGTATCTGGAGGCGCGGCGGGATCGCGTCGAGGAGACCCTCCGGCGGGTCTACGATCTGTTCCCGATTCTGCGGGAGCGCAGACAGCAGCTGGCCGGTACGTTGAGCGGCGGCGAGCAGCAGATGCTCGTGATCGGTAGGGCCCTGATGTCGAGGCCGAGACTCTTGATGATGGACGAGCCGTCGCTGGGGCTGGCGCCCTCCGTGGTTGCCACTGTGTTCGGGTCCATCCGGCGGCTGGTGGCCGAAGGCATGACCATCCTGCTGGTGGAACAGAACGTGCGCAAGAGCCTGGAACTGGCCCATCGCGCGTACGTGCTGGAGAACGGCAGGATCGTGCTTAGCGGCGACAGCGCCACCCTGTTGGCGGATCCCACGGTTAAGAAGGCTTACCTCGGCGTCTAGACATTGAGCCCGATGAGGGTACAAGGCGGTGAGTTGGCATGGTCCAGCCCGTTGCTGACTATCAAACAAAGCACGCCCGATACGTCCTGACCCCCTGGTCGGCCCAGGCAGGGCTGAGACCACCGGTCATCGTCCGGGGCGAGGGGCGGTTCCTGTACGACGCGGAGGGTAAGCGATACCTGGACTTCTCGGCGGGGCTGGTGGCGGTCAACCTGGGGCATGCCCACCCCAAGGTGGTGCGGGCTATGCAGGCACAGGTCGAGCGGTTGTGCTACGCGCCGCCGTCGTTCTTCCACGACGCCCGGGCCGAGCTCGCCGAGACCCTGATCCGGCTGGCTCCCTGGCCGGAGGAAGGGAGGGTGTTCTTCACCACGGGCGGGGCCGAAGCCAACGAAGACGCGGTGAAGATGGCCCGGTTGATCACCGGACGCTTCAAGGTCCTCGCGGCCTACAAGTCCTTCCACGGCTCGAGCTTCGGGGCCGCCACGCTCACAGGCGATGACCGTCGCTTCGCGGCCGAGCCCGGAATCCCCGGGGTGATCCATTTCTTCACCCCCTACCCGTACCGCAGTCCGTTCTTCACCACGGATCCTCGAGAGGAGACGCACCGGGCGCTGGAGCACCTCGAGCGGGTCCTGCACTATGAGGATCCCCGGCGGGTCGCCGCGGTCATCCTGGAACCCGTGGTGGGCACCAACGGGGTGATCGTGTATCCGGACGGATACCTAGACGGTGTCCGCAAGATCACCGAGGGGCACGGTATCCTCCTGGTGTTCGACGAGGTGATGACCGGGTTCGGACGGACCGGGGCGCCCTTTGCCGCCCGCCGCTTCGGCGTGACCCCGGACATGATCACCTTTGCGAAGGCGGTGACCTCGGCCTATGTGCCCCTGGGCGGGGTCCTGGTTCGCGAGTCGCTGGCCCGTCACTTCGACGGCAACGTGCTGTGGTGCGGACACACGTTCTCGGGACACCCTCTGGCCATGGCCACCGCGCTCGCGGTGCAGGAGGTCTACCGCGAAGAGGGCCTGCTCACCCGTGCCCTGGACGTGGAAGGCTGGCTGCGACCGGCCCTGGAGGGACTCCGCCAGCGCCATCCCGTGGTGGGCGACGTGCGTGGGCTGGGAGCCTTCTTCGCGCTCGAACTGGTCAGAGACCGCGAGAGCCGGGAGCCCCTGGCGACCCCCTACGGCGGCGACCTGGCACTGGTCCGAGAGTTCCAGGCCGCGCTGCGGAATCGCGGTGTGTACGTCTTCGGCCGGTTCAACATCTTCCTGGTCGCGCCGCCGCTGACGATCACCAGGGAAGAGGTCGAGATCGGCATCGAGGGGCTGGACGGTGCCCTGGCGGAGCTCGCCGCCAGGGTGGCGGCCTGATCCGGGGCGGTGGGGGGCTCCACGACGACGGGAGGTACGCAGGATGGCGCTCTTGGACGAACCGATCAAGGAAGTCAGGACGCTGCGCAACTTCATCGGCGGGGAATGGGTGGAATCCCAGGGCGAGGTCGTCGACGTGGTGAACCCGGCCACGTGCAAGACGATCGCGCGAGTGCCCATCTCCACCAAGGAGGAGTTCGACGGCGCGGTGGCAGCGGCCAAAGAGGCGTTCCCCGAATGGCGGGCCACCCCGCCGCTGGCCCGGGCACGCTGTCTCTTCAGGCTGAAGGAGCTGCTGGAGGAGCACTTTGAGGAACTCAGTCGCATTCAGACACAAGAGCACGGGAAGACGATCGACGAGTCGAGGGGCGAGACGCGCCGCGGCATCGAGAACGTGGAGGTGGCCTGTGGGATCGCCACCTTGATGCAGGGCCTCTACTCAGAGGACATCGCGGTGGGGATAGACGAGTACCTCATCCGGCAACCCCTGGGGGTCTTCGGCGTCATCGCGCCCTTCAACTTCCCCTTCATGATCCCCCTCTGGTCGGCGCCCTATGCGGTGGCCACAGGGAATTGCGTGGTCATCAAGCCGTCCAGCGAGGTACCCATCAGCCAGACCCGGCTCGCCGAGCTGGTCGAAGAAGCCGGCATTCCGCCGGGGGTGTGGAACGTGGTCCACGGCGGCAGGACCGTGGTGAATGCCATGCTGGACCACCCTGATATCGTGGGCGTCACCTTCGTGGGCTCCACGCCCACGGCGAAGCTGGTGTACCGGCGGTGCGGTGAAACCGGCAAGCGGGTCATCGCGCAGGGCGGCGCCAAGAATTTCATGGTCATCATGCCGGACTGCAACGTGGACAGGACGATCCCGGCCCTGATGACCTCGTTCTTCGGCAACACCGGGCAGCGGTGCCTGTCCGGCGCCAATCTCGTGATCGTCGGTGAGGACGACGGGTTCTATGGCGAGTTCGTGGACCGTGTCGTCGACGCCGCCTCCCGAATCACAATCGGCTATGGGCTCGACGATTCGGTGCAAATGGGGCCAGTGCGCGACAGGGAGAAGAAAGAGCGGATCCTGAGCTACATCGAGAGCGGCCTGGCAGCGGGGGCGACCCTGAAACTCGACGGCAGGAAGCCTGTCAACCTGGTGGGCGGGTACCCCGACACCTGCTTCCTGGGCGCGACGATCTTCGAAGACGTCCGTCCAGAGATGCGGATCGGCAGCGAGGAGATCTTCGGGCCGGTGATGAGCATCATGCGGGCCAGGACCCTGGATGAGGCCATCGCGATGGCCAATGCCAGTCCGTTCGGCAACGGGCACGCGATCTTCACCTCGCGGGGCGACCACGCCAGAGAGTTCCGCTACCGGGTGACCAGCGGGAACGTGGGCATCAACGTAGGGATCGTGGCACCCATGGCCTTCTTCCCGTTTAGCGGGATGAAGGAGTCGTTCTTCGGCATTCTCCACACCCAGGGACAGGAGGCCATCCGCTTCTTCACCGAGAGCAAGGTCGTCATCGAAAGGTGGCTCTGATGAGACTGCAAACGGCTTCAGGGGTCATCAACTTCGTGCGGAAGCTCGAGACCGAGTCTGCGGCGTTCTACGAAGCCCTGGCGCGGGCGTTCCCGAAGGACGGCGACGTCTTTCTCTCGTTTGCCCGGGAGAACCGAAAGAACGTGGTACAGATCGAACGGGCGTACTACAGCGTCATTACCGATGCGATTGAGGGCTGCTTCGCGTTCGACGTCGAGACGGACCGCTACGCCTTCGACGCAGTCCTGCCCGAGGGGGCAGCGTACGCGGAGGCGCTGCAGCGGGCTGCCGACATCGAAGCCAAGATTCTCAGGTTCTACACTGAGGCCGCCGCGCAGTCGGGCGTGCTGATGGCGGACGTCCCGCGGGCGTTTGCATCGGTGGCGAAGAAACGCGAGGGGCGCCGCGCGAAACTGGAGGCGCTCTTGGGAGCCCCCGGGACCACCTAGCACCTCGCACCACCGCACTTTCGGGCCGCCGGCCGGGCGCGTGGCCTGCGGCGGGCCTGCACTTTCGGGCCCATCAGGTCGAGACCCGATTGACGGTCTAGGGTCGCTGGCGACGATATCTTAGATTGTTAGACATTTTTGCGCCGATATTCGTTGTGACAAGGCAGCTTTCCAATGATTTTCGACGATCTGAATAGGCAGATCGTGCTCATGCTCCAGAAGGACGGCCGCCTCAGCAATAGCGAGATTGCCAGGCGGCTGGGCGTGACCGAGACGACCGTTCGCCGACGGATCGACCGGATGGTGGAGGACGGGATCATCCGCGTGGCGGCCGTGGCCAACCCGTTCAAGATCGGCCTACAGACCGTGGCGCTCATCAGCATCGACGTGGACCTTCCCAAACTCGAGGACGTGGCCCGGGCGCTGGTGGCGATGAAGGAAGTGCGATATGTCGGATACGCGACCGGCGCCCACGACATCGTCATCGAGGCGATCTTTCCCGACAACGCCGCACTGCTCAAGTTCGTCTCGGAACGGCTCGGGCGAATTCCGGGCATCCGGCGCACCGAGACATCCATCCAGCTCGACGTCCTCAAGCGCAGTTACGAGTGGGAAATCCCCGCCCTGCGCGCGGAGGCGACCGATCGCCGGCAGGTGCCCCGGCGGCGGATTGCCCCGACCCGCCGCCGCGCTCAAGACCGCGCAGGTGCAGACACCGGACGGCCCGAACCGGAGCTGCCGATCCGGGCCCACCAGGAGGAGGTGTGAAGATGAGGAACCGTGCTCGCAGCGGATCGCTGGGCGTGCTCGTCGTGCTCCTGGCGGCGTTGATCCTGCCCTCAGGGACCTCGGGCGCACCGAGCGCGCCGAAACGAGGGGGCACGCTGGTCATCTCGCTGGGCACCGACGTGCCAATCTTCGACTGCAATCTCGCCACCGGCATCCCCAACCTGGGCATCATTCTCATGGCAACCGAGACGCTGACCCGAATCGATCCCAACGGGGGGCGGGTGCTCCCGCACCTGGCGGAGTCGTGGTCCCTGAGCCCAGACGGCAAGACCTGGACGTTCAAATTGCGCAGGGGCGTCCGGTTCCACGATGGGACGCCCTTCAACGCCGAGGCGGTGAAATTCAGCATCGAGCGTCTCCTCGACCCGGGGCTGCGCGGGCCCGCCCGGCCGGCATTCACCATGATCGAGCGGGTCTCCCCGGTTGATGATCTCACGGTCAATCTGGTGACCGAGGGTCGGTTTTCGGCGCTGCCGGCGCAGCTCGCGTATGCGCCCATCTGCATGAATAGCCCAACCCAGGTCAGGAAGCTGGGCGAACGGTACTACACGGCCCCCATGGGCACCGGTCCCTTCAGGTTCGTCCACCATATCCGCGGCCGCGAGGTGCGGCTGGAGGCCAATCGGGAGTACTGGGGCGGAGCGCCGCATCTGGACGCGGTCCTCATGCGGCCGATTCCTGAGACCGCCGCGCGCATCATGGCGCTCGAGGCCGGTGAGGTGGACGTCGCCTACCACGTGCCGCCCCGCGACGCCGACCGGCTACGCAAGAACCCTCGATTCGAGGTGTTGGCTCCGCCGCCGCAGCGGAAGATCTTCATCGGCATGAACGTGCTGTGGGGGCCCTTTCGGGACAAGAGGGTGCGCCAGGCTCTCAACTACGCCGTCGACAAGCAGGCGATCGTAGACCGGATCTTCCTCGGGCTGGCCAGGGTGACGGACTCGCCGGTGCCGCATACGGGCTACGGCTACTTTCCCACCAGGACGTACGAGTACGACCCGGCCAAGGCCAGGCGGCTGCTGGCCGAAGCGGGATATCCCAGGGGGTTTGAGGCCACCCTGCACTTTGCGCCGGGACGCTACCTGATGGACACCGAAGTCGTTGAAGCCGTCCAGGCCTACCTGGCGGCCGTCGGCGTCCAGATGAAGATCATCAGGATGGAGTGGGGTGCCTACCAGGCCGCCCAGCGGAAGGGTCCCGAGGAGAGTACCCTGCAGATGTTCTTCATCGGCTGGGGACTGCCCACCCTCGACGCCGACCTGGCAGTGAAGGACTACATGCAGGAATCGTGGGCACCCGGCGGCCTGAACAACATGTTCTACGCGCGCCGGGACCTGACCGACCTGATTCTCGCCCAGCGCTACTTTGCCGAGCCCGAACGGCGTCTCTACGCCCTCAAGAAGATTCAGGAGATCATCATGGAGGATGCGCCGCAGATCTTCCTGTACACCGAACCGCAGATTCACGCCAAGCGGGCGGACGTCCGGGACTTCACCATTTCCGTGACCGAGATGGTGGACCTCATGCACAGGACCTGGCTCGACCGCTAGCCGGATTCCGGGAAGACGGCGTCAAGCCGGCGAGGGGGTGGCCGGCGCGGGCGCGCGTCGCGGATCGCGCATCACGGCCGTGAAGCAGTACATTGCCCGCCGCCTGGGCCTGATGGTCCCGCTGCTATTCGGGATCTCGGTGATTGTGTTCGTGTTCATCAGGCTGATCCCGGGCGACCCCGCCGAATTGATGGCCAGCCAGTGGGCCACAAAGAAGGACATCGAACTGATCCGGCACGCCTGGGGGCTGGACCGCCCGCTGCACGTCCAGTACCTGGTGTTTCTGTGGAACCTGGCGCGCGGCGACCTGGGCCGCTCGGTGGTGTCCAACACGCCCGTCACCAGGGAGATTCGCGAGCGCTACCCCTACACGATCCAGCTGGCCGTGGCCAGCATGGCGGTGGCCATCGCGGTTGGGACGGCGGCCGGGGTCATCTCCGCCGTCCGCCCGTACGCCCTCACCGACAATCTCTCCATGGTGCTGGCCCTGCTCGGCGTGTCCACGCCCGGGTTCTGGATGGGCCTGATGATGATGTTGCTCTTCGCCGTGATCCTGGGATGGCTGCCCGCGACCGGGGCCGGGACCATCGGGCATCTGGTCATGCCTGCGGCCACGCTGGGTTTCGCGGCCGCTGGCATCCTGGCGCGCCAGACGCGTTCGAGCATGCTGGACGTGCTCCGCCAGGAGTACATCTTCACCGCGCGCGCCAAGGGGCTTCGCGAAGCCGCGGTGATCGGACGACACGGGCTGAAGAATGCCCTGATTCCCGTCGTGACCGTTGTCGGGCTGCAGTTTGGCACCCTGCTGGGCGGCTCGGTGGTCATCGAGAGTGTCTTTGCCTGGCCTGGCATGGGCCGTCTCCTTGTGGATGCCATCATGACCCGCGACTATCCCGTGATCCAGGCGGCTGTGCTGCTGTTTGCGACGACCTTCGCCGTCATCAATCTGGCCGTGGACCTGCTCTACGGATACCTGGATCCCCGCATTCGCTATGGCTGAGGTCGTCGCAGGCGACCGGCGAGGTGATCGAGCGGGTATCGGAGGGCTCGGGGCAAGGCGGCACCCTGCCAGCCGGCCGGTGCGCGTGTTCCTGCGCAATCGCGCCGCGCTGGCAGGGCTGCTGATCCTGGGCCTCCTGATCCTCGCGGCGATCCTGGCACCGTGGATTGCCCGCGACCCCTTGGAAGCCGATCTCTCCCGAATGCTGGCTGCGCCGTCGGTCGGCCACCCGCTTGGTACCGACGAGTTGGGCCGGGACCTCTTCAGCCGCACCCTTTACGGGGCCCGGATCTCGCTCACGCTGGGCTTGGTGGCTGTGGGGATCGCCCTGTCCGTGGGGGTACCGCTGGGCGCGGTCGGCGCCTATCGAGGTGGGTGGGCGGACCTGGCGGTCATGCGCTTCGTAGACATCCTGCTCTCTTTCCCGCCAATTCTCCTGGCCATCAGTGTGGTCGTCGTCCTGGGTCCGAGCCTCTACAACGCCATGATTGCCATCGGCATTGCGCAGATGCCGGTCTACGCCCGGCTGGTTCGGGGGGTGGTCCTCTCGCTCAAGGAACGGGACTTCGTGGAAGCCGCCCGGGCGCTGGGGGTTGGCGAGGCGCGCGTGGTGTTCAGGCATATCCTCCCCAACTGCCTGTCCCCGCTGATCGTGCAATCGACGCTCCAGGTGGCGTCGGCGATCCTGTCGGCCGCTGCGCTGGGATTTCTGGGGTTGGGCGCGCAGCCGCCGACCCCTGAATGGGGTGCCATGTTGAGCAAGGCCAGGCTCTACCTCCGGGTCGCCCCGCACCTGTCGATCTTCCCTGGGCTGGCGATCCTCACGACCACGCTGGCCTGCAACTTGTTCGGTGATGGTGTGCGGGATGCGCTTGATCCACGTATGGCCATGCGTCTTGGCCTGTAAGGAGGCAAACGAGCGATGACACAGGCAGTGCACCGGGTACTCGAACACGTGGACGGTGAGTATGTCCTGGAATTGACGCGGCGCCTGATCCGCGTTCCCAGCACGGCGCCGCCGCTCCACCTGCGGGAGATCGCGGACGTCGTCGCCGGAGAACTGCGGTCCTACGGCGCGGACGTCACGGTCGTCGGCGACTCCGGGGAAGGGTGGGAACGGCCCAACGTGCTGGGAGTTGTCCGGGGTCAGGCACCCGGGCCCACCCTGATGCTGGCTGCCCATACGGACGTGGTCCCCGCCTATGACCTCTCGCTCTGGCGCCACCCGCCGTTCGAGGCCCGGGTCGAGGATGGGGTGCTCCACGGCCGCGGCTCCGCCGATACGAAGAGCAGCCTTGGCGCCATGATGGCGGCGCTGCGCGCCTTCCTCCAGTCGGGGGTGCCTCTCGCCGGCAGCGTGGTGCTGGCAGCGTGGGCTGGCGACGAGTGGCAGCCGCCCGGCGCCCGCTGGTTCAATGGGCTGTCCTACCTGGCGCTGGAGCACGGTTTGAAGGCTGACGCCGGGATCTTCGGCGAGCCCTACGATCTGCGCATCTGCCCGGCGAGCCGCGGCCGGGTGTGGTTCCGGATCGAGGTCGGCGGCGAGGCCACCCACTCGGCCACAGGCATGGGGATCAATGCCATCCTCGGCGCCATGAAGGTCATCGATGCCGTCTACGGCATCAAAGTCGGGACGCATCCGCTGCTGGGCCACGACACCATCAACGTGGGGACCATCGACGGCGGCGTACAGCCGAACATCGTGCCGGATCACTGCACGATGACGTTTGATATCCGCTTCGCGATGCCGCTGACGACGGCGGCCATCGAACAGATGGTGCGGGAAGCCGTGGACCGGTTGCGGCCAGACCCGAAGTTCATCTTGAAGGATCTCGTGGTCACCGAGCGGCGCGAGCCGATCGAGTTCCCCAGCGACGGCACGCTGGTGCGCGCCCTTCGGCGGGCAGGTGACGCAGCCGGGACGCCGTTGCAAGTCGGCGGCGCCGTTTCCTTTGGCGATATCGCCGACTGGAAGGATCGCATGGGGCTGACCCAGGCCTGCCTGTTCGGCCCGGGCAAGACCGCCCAGGCCCACGCCATCAACGAGCACATCGCGGTCAGCGACCTGCTGGCCGCCGCGCGGATCTACGCCGCGGCGATCGTGGCCTTCTCGGAGCTGGAGACGGGGCCGTGATGGTCCCCCGGGAGGCGGCCAGAGCCGTCCTGGCCCACCTGGACATGGAATACCTCACGTGGGTGCTCAGCCGTCTGGTGAGGTATCCCAGCGTCGCCCCTCCCTGTCGGCTGGGCGGGATTGCGGCGTTCGTCGCCAGAGAGCTGCGGTGCCAGGGCCTTTGTACCACGATCACCGGGGACCTCGGGGACGGGTGGGAGCGGCCCAACGTGCTCGCTGTGCTGCCCGGGGCGTCGGATGCGTGGGCGCTCATCCTATCCGCGCACACGGACGTGGTCCCCCCATACGATGAGACCGCGTGGCGGCGCCCGCCGTTTGAAGCGTGGATCGAGGACGGGATCCTGCACGGGCGCGGATCGGCCGACTGCAAGGGCAGCCTGGCGGCCATGATGGCCGCGACCCGCGCGCTTGCCCGGGCCCGGATCCCGCTGGCCCGCGCAGTGGCGCTCCTGGCGTGGGCTGGCGATGAGTGGCATCCGCCCGGCGCCCGCTGGTTCAACGGTGAGACCTTCATGGCCGCCAACGGGTATCTACGCCCAGCAGCCTACCTGGGAGGCGAACCCTACGACCTGAAGATCTGCTGCGCCAGCCGCGGGAGGCTGTGGATAGGAGCCCGCGTGGCGGGCACCGCCTCGCACGCGGCGTCAGGCACCGGCGTCAACGCCATCCTCGGCGCCCGGCGGGTGATCGAAGCCATCTACGGGCTGCCCCGATACAGGCACGCCGTGCTGGGCGAGGACACCATCAACGTCGGGACGATCCGCGGAGGCCGGCAGACCAACACGGTTCCCGACGAGTGCTCCCTCACCTTTGACATTCGGTTCGCGCCGCCGAGGTCGGCCGCCGAAGTCCGCGCGTGGGTGGAGGCGGCGACGGCCAACGTGCAGCGGGCAGGAGATGGGTGGACCTGCGAGCTGGCCTTTCCAGAACGGCGGGAGCCCATCGTCTTCCCCAGCGACGGACTCCTGGTCCCGGCGATGCAGGAAGCGGCCCGCACGGCCCTGGGACGGGAGCTGCCCCTCGGCGGAGCGGTTTCCTTTGGGGACATCGCCGACTGGAAGGACCTGGTCGGCATCCGGGAAGCGTGCTTGTTCGGTCCGGGCGAGACTCGGCAGGCTCACGCGATCAACGAGCGCGTCCGGCTGGACGACGTCATGGCTGCTGCCAGGGTCTACGCGCTCACGGCGCTGCTGTGCGCGGGCATGGTGTCATGACGCTGCGGGAGGTGTGCGACAGCATCGTCGAGGAGTGCCTGGCCCTCCGGCCGACCGAGAGCCTCCTGATCGTCGGTGCGTGCCGGGAGCGCCCGCGCCATCATGCCCTGCTCTGGGAGGCATCCGAGCGACGGGGGGCGCACGCCCTCCGCCTGGCCGTGCCACCCCTGACTGCGACCTGCGGGGTGCCGGCCGCTGTGGTTGGGGCCGCCATGAGCGCGGCCGCCGCCGTGGTGCTGGGGACGCCCTGGATCTTTCCGCACGACCTCCGTCGGCAGGCGCTGGCCGCGGGGGCCCGGGTGCTCTCGCTGTGCACGGTCACCGATGAGATGCTGCTCCGGGCCGCGGCAGGGCCGCACGCGCGCCTCGCACAGTACACGCGGCGTCTGGCGGACCGTATCAGGGCCGCGTCGGAGTGGGCGGTGCGTACCCCTGCCGGCACCCATCTGCAAGCGCGGATCTCGGGGCGCCCCGTCATCGTCCTCGACGGGCTCGCCCGCACCCCAGGGGCCTCGTCGGGGCTGCCGGCCGGGGTGATCGCCGTGACGCCTATCCCGGGGACGGCCGATGGCCGGTTGGTGCTCGACGGCAGCATCGACGGCTACGGACTGGTCCGGGAGCCGCCCAGCGTGGTCATCGCGCACGGCCAAGTCGTGGACATCACAGGCGGCGAGGCGGCGGAGTTCCTGCGCAGGCGGTTCGCTTCGACCGATGTGGCGGCTCAACGATTGTGCGAGGTCGGCACCGGCACCAACCCCCACGCGGCTTACACCGGGAACCTCGTCGAGGATGAGCGGGTGCGAGGTTCCTCGCATGTGGGATTTGGCGGCAACACCCACCTGGGAGGCGAGAATGCCAGTCCGCTCCATTTCGACGCCACGATGCGGCGCCCCACGATTCTCCTGGATGGCGAGCCCCTCGTCGTGGACGGTACGCCGGTCTTCGAAGGTCCATAGAAGAGCCGAGGTGACTCCGCCCGCGCGGATGCGCCGGAACCACAAAGGACGTGAGGTGACATGAACACCGAGCAGCGGATCCTGTCTGCAGTTGACGATGCTTACGTGGTGAACCTCCTGCAACGGTTGGTGCGGTTTCCGAGCATCAACCGGCACCTCGACCCCGAGGGCTCATGCGTGGAGATCGCCAGGGCCGTAGAGGATGAACTGAGGTCCTACGGACTCCCGGTCACCCGGGATGACCGTGGCGTGGACCAGGGGTGGGGGCCCAACGTCGTCGCGACCCTCGGTTCGGGGAACCCACCCGTGCTGATCCTGACCACCCACATGGACGTGGTGCCGCCCTACGATCTCTCTCGCTGGCACCACCCGCCGTTCTCAGGGGACATCACCGACGGCGTCATGCACGGTCGGGGCACCGTGGACGCCAAGGGGAGCCTGGCAGCCATGATGGCTGGCGTCCGCGCGATCGCCAGAGCGGGGATCGAGCTCGAGGGTACGGTCAAGCTGGTGGCCTGGACTGGCGACGAGGCCCATCCCGCCACGATGGCATACTTCAGCGGGATCACCTACCTGGTGCGGACCGATCAATTGAAAGGTGACGCGCTCATCTGGGGCGAGCCCTATGACCTGCGTGTGGTTCGAGGCTCCCGCGGGCGGGTGTGGCTGCGCTACGTCGTCGGCGGCGAGGCGTCCCATTCCGCGTCGGGCGCAGGCGTCAACGCCATCCTGTCCGCCGCCAGACTCATCGACGCCATCTACACCATTCCGCGTCTGACCCACCCCCTGTTGGGGACCGACACGATCAACGTCGGCACCATCAAGGGCGGGGTGCAGACGAACATGGTTCCCGATAGCTGCACGGTGACATTCGACATCCGGTTCGGCCCCCCGCGCAGCGTGGCCGACGTGCTGGCCCAGGCGCAGGAGCGGGTGGACCGCCTCTCGCGCGCAGTGCCGGGTTTCCGGCTCCTGTCGGCCGATGTGCCAGAGCGCAAGGAGCCCGTGGAGTACCCCGAGGGCCTGTCGCTGTACGAGGCCACCATCGAGGCAGGCGTCCACGCCATCGGTCGCCGCCTGGAGTATGGTGGCGCGCTTTCGTTCGGTGATACCTCTGAGTGGCGCGAGCAGGCGGGCTTGCGGCAGATCTGCTTCTTCGGACCTGGCAAGACGGCCATGGCGCATGCCATCAATGAAGAAATCGCGATCGCCGATCTCGTGGCTGCCGCGAAGATCTACGCCCTGACCGCGGCAGCGTACTGTGGGGCCGCCGATTCGAGGGTCATGATATGAGCGCCGTAACCCACCCTCAGGCGGGAGGCACGGAGCTGACCGCAGTCGAGGAACGGATTCTCAGGTCGCTGGACGAACGGTACGCCATTGACCTCCTCAAGCGCCTGGTGGCTTTCCCCAGCTACTTCCCGCACTACGAGGAAATCGCGGCATTCGTCGAGGGTGAGATGCGCAGCTACGGTCTCGATGTGTTCGTGAAAGGCGACAGCGGGACCGGGCAGGTCGAGAGCACGGCGCTGGCAGAGCGTGCGCTTGTCTATGCCGAGGAATTCGGCGAGGCCATGACCAGGCCGTGGACGAGACCCAACGTGGTAGGCAGCATGAAGGGCACAGCGGGCGGACCGACGCTCATCATGAGGGCCCATACGGATGTGGTCCCGCCCTACAACCTGTCGCTCTGGAAGACCGATCCCTTTGTCCCCACCGAGGCAGACGGGGCCATCTACGGGCGGGGGACGGCGGACGCCAAAGGAAGCCTGGCCGCCATGATGGCTGCTACCCGGGCGGTGGCGGCGTCGGGCGTCCGACTGCGGGGGAACCTGGTGCTCGTTGCCTGGGTCGGCGACGAGTTCAAACCCCCCGACTCCCGATACTTCGACGGCATCAGCTACCTGGCCATGAACGATCTGATCAAGGGCGAGATGTTTATCGCGGGCGAGCCCTACGATCTGCACATCTGTCCCGTTACCCGCGGGCGCATCTGGTTCAGCATCCACGTGGGCGGCGAGTCCACCCATGGAGCCAACTATCCGGTGAAGGGGATCAACGCCATCCTGCAGGCGTACAAGCTGATTCAGGAGATCTTCCAGCTACCGCTCGGCGAGCATCCCTTGACTGGAAGAGATTCCATCAATCTGGGCACCATCCATGGTGGGAAGCAGCCGAACATCGTGCCGGAGGACTGCCACTTCACGTTCGACATCAGGTTTGCTCCGCCGTTGACATCCGCGCAGATTGAGCAGATGGTCCACGAGCGGATTCAGAGGCTGGAGGCGACAGATCCGAAGTTCACCGTGAAATCCATCCAGGTGACGGAGCGTCGAGAACCTCTGGAGTTCCCTCGGGACTGCCAGTTGACACGGGCGATGCTCCGGGCCGGCAGAGCGGTTGGCCGGGAACTGCAGTTTGGTGGTGCTGTCTCTTTTGGCGCCCTGGCCTCGTACAAAGACCGTGTCGGCGTCAAGGAGTGCGTCTACTTCGGGCCGGGCGAGACCGAACAGGCTCACGCCACCAACGAGCGCGTGCTGGTCGCCGACGTGCTGGTGGCCGCGGAGGTGTATGCCCTGACGATCGCACAGGTCTGCGGCGCTCACCAGTGACCGGGGGACCGCCAGGAGCCCGTCCCGGGACGCCCGCGCTCTCTTTGAGAACAAGAGACCCGACCACCGCGTTTGGATAGGGGAGGGGGTGTTCACATGCGGCGCGCGGGCGGGTCAGCACTCCTGGCCCTGCTGTGCGTGGTCGCCTCGGCCGGGCAGGTCGGCGGCATCGGTCTGGCGGCCCAGCCCGGCCCTGTTCTGGCGCTCACCGGCGTCTCCCACTCCCTTGACGGTCAGGTACTGGTCGTCAGCGGGTCGGTAGAGAACCGGGGGCAGGCTCCTGTGGCCCAACTGGTCATTGACGCCACCGGGTACACCTCCGCTGGCGAGGCGGCGTTCTTTGGCAGCGACGGCGTGCCCTGGAGCATTCCGCCGGGGGGTGTTGAGCCGTTCTCCATCAACCTCCCCCTGCGCAGGCAACTCATCCGCGACTATCAGGTGCGGGTCGCCCTTGCAAGCGCTCCCGGTCGGCCGCTGGCCAGCGTACGACGGGGCGTCGACGTGTCGCTCTACCACCCGCTGCTCATCTCGGTCGTGCGGCTCCGGGGTACGGTCCTGGGGGGCACGCTGATCGTGCGCAGCGATGTCGGGGGATGGCCGGTGGCCGAAGTCACGGCAGAGGCCCTCCTGGTGGTACCCGGTCGCCGGACGAACCGCCTGCAGACCCTCGTCATCGACGTTCCCGCCGACCGCGAGCGCAGGATTGATATCGGCATCGCCGGAGCCGAGCTGGTCAGCCTGCGCGCTGTAGACGTCCGGCTCACGACGACCTGGGCGCCTTAGGGAATGGATGTGCTTGAAGTCGGCGTACGCCTGAGTTGTCACGGGTACGCGCCAGTGCCGCAAGCGGCGACGGCACCGATCTAACGAGGCGGCTCAAAGCCTCTGGCCAGGAGCAGCATCGTCTCCTGCCTCAGGACCTCGGCCGCCGCTTTGGTCGCCAAGCGTGGCGCAGCCCCTTGGACCTCACTGACAAACGCCCGCAGCTCGCCTTTGGCCGCCGCCCGCAGGCCGGCCGCGGCATACGCCCGTGCCCGTATCAGGCGGCCGTTGAGGGCTGCTGCGGCACGGGATTCGCGGATCGCGCCTGCGGCCCGCAGGTGCTCCAGGACGTTCATGAGCCCGCCGATGGTGAGCGCGTTGAAGCGCGCGCCCAGCGGATCGTGATCGGCCACGCCGCGCGGGCCGTCGGCATCGTGGGCGTCGGGCCAGTCGCTGTTGACGTGCGACGCCCAGACGTCGATGAGGTCCGCCAGCAGGGCCGGTGTGACGAACAGGTGATCCAGGGTCTGCGCCTGTCCCTGGAAGATGTAGCTGTAGGCGCCAAGCGGCGCCGTTTCCTTCAGCCTGTCCCACAGGTTGGCGAGACCCAGCGCGTACAGCGGCGCCAGCTGGTCGCTGGGATAGAGGGGCTGCCCGGGTGCAAACGGATCATCCGGCCTCGGGAAGACGTTGAGATCCCCGCCGGCGATAACCCGCACGTCGGGGCCGATCCGCCGCAGCGCCGCAATAATGGCCGCGGCGTAGGCGGCCTGTTCCCTGCGCTGGCCGACCCGGGCGGCAGGCATGCTGCTGAAGTGATTGTTGACCGCATAGACGGTCGCAAAGGCACTGGCGCCGATCCGGGAACGCCAGACGCGGAAGCGCGCCACCTGCGGCGCGCGGGTATAGACATTCCTGCCGTCCACGCCGGTGCTGCGATCCACGTCGGGGGGCAGGACGGCATTCAGCGCCTTGGGGTTCTGGGCCTGGGCGTTGTAGGCCAGGCCCGCACCCCGGTACTGAACCCGGGGACGCACGCCGAGCACTGGATCGGCGGGATCGGGCGGGACCAGTTCCACGCGATCGGTCCGGTAGAGATATGCCGAGGTGATACCCCGGTCGTCGGCGCCATCACGGTCAACCGCCGCTGCGTAGCGCGGGCCGCCCATGCGCTCGATGGTCAGCGCCAGCTCCTGGAGCACGTCTGGTTTCCCGTCTGCGTTGTCTGTGGTGCCGCACGAGAGCGTGCCCCCCGCCACCGCGCAGATGTCCTGATCCTCGGCCTCCTGCACCATAATGATGTCCGGGCCGCGCAGGTCGTTGACGATCTGGGATGCGAGCTCCCCGAGTCTTCGTTGATAGGCGGTAGTACTGGCCGGCAGGTAGTCAAAGGGCGGGGACACCCCCGGACACCCTGGATTGCCCGAGAAGTCACATCTATCGAAGGGATCATCTCTGAAATCATAGAGGCTCCGCACGTTGAAGGTGACCACGCTGTACTCGAAGGCCCGATCGAACGGCCGGAGCGGCCCGTTGGCGGATGGGTCGGGACCGCCTGCAAGCCTGACCTGGCGCTCGGGCTGGACCGAATACTTGCCGAAGGAGAAGTGAACGCCGCCAATGGCTACCTCGGTGACGATGTCAAAAGTGCGCGCCGGAGCGATCAGCACCCGGTTGGCGCCCGCGGCCGCCTTGATCCCCAGGCTGCCCATGAGGATCCGGTAGCCGTTGCCATCGTCGAAGAGCTGCGAAGTCACGTTGTCGTAGGGGTGGGGGTCGCGAAAGACGCGACGTGCGTAGGGATTCCCGCGCAGCGCGACCGGATGGTCTCCGCGAATCACCCAGACCTCGGCGTCGAGGTTGCTGGCGAAGACCGATCGGCGGCTGGTGACGATGCTGCCGGCGGGCACCCCGGCCCGCATGCCCTCCCGGCGCTCCCAGTAGCAGTCGGCCTCCTGCAGGCTGTCCGGGGGTGCCGCCTCGAAGGCTGGCACCTCGGCGTCGAGGTTGACTTCCCGGCGCACGACCCCGACGAGCCGGGGGCTGGTGATCTCGGTGAGGAAGTTGAACTCGGCCACGCGACCCCGGAGCACGACCTCGTCGCCGACCGCGGGGACATATGTGCCGGGCGTGTCGTCACGCGGCAGCGCCGGCAGTCTGCCCGTGAATACGAAGATTCCGTCGGATGTGGAAGCATCCGCATCTCTGGTCATGCCGGTGTTCTGCAGGAAGAACCCGTATACAGACCCGCCGCCCGGCGTCCGGGCCAGCGTCCGCTGGTAGATGACGCCTCGCACCCGCACCTCCATGGGGCCGGGTGCGTTCCCCGATCGGGGCGCAAACGGCGAACGGTGCAGGCGGCACTGTGCGCGTTCCGGCACGGCTCCCTGGATGACCCCGATGGGCACCGGCTCCACGTGGGCAGGGACCGATACCGTGCCCCCAAACAGCAGGAGCCCGACGCCGACGGCAACGACGACCCGGCTTACTGCACAATCACCCGCCGGTGCGTCACGAGCAGCCAGATCAGGAACGCGAGAAGCAGGACGACAACCAGTTCGGCCTGGCCTGACACGCCCAGGTAACGTCGCACCAGGGACCGCAGTCGCGCCTCCAACACTGTCAACATCGGCTCACCTCCTGTGTTGCGTCGTCCAACGTGCGGCGCCGGCGTCTGTCCGCCTGGCTCCGAGCCCTACAACAGTGTGTTGGCGAGGGGGGTTCCAAAACCATTCCTGCAGGGTTCCAGATAGGTTCCAGGACTTGGCCGGCTGGTCGCGAAAGCAGGTCATAGTGGCGACCTGGACCACGTTCCCCGCCAAGGAACTCCCGCGCCCAGTCCGCGCGTTGGCTGACCAGGTGCATAGCGACGGCGGCCAGGTGCTGACCGTCTATCAGGATCCAGTCGGCGATCGCTGGCAGCTCTTCTGCCTGCTGCCCACAGACCGCGTGGACCCTACGCCCTACCAGCGCGATCTCTCCAAACCCCACGCGCAGCGCCTCCAGGAGGTGATCCGGAAACTCGACCGTTTCATCGACCCCATCGTTGCTGTCTCGCCGCACCCCGGTCTCTACTGGACGCCGAACGGGCACCACCGGCTCGCCGCCCTCAAGAAGCTGAAGGCCGGGTTCGTCCCGGCCATTCTGATTCCCGAGGTCGAGGTGGCGTATCAGATCCTGGCTCTGAACACGGAGAAGGCCCACAACCTGAAGGAGAAGTCGCTCGAGGTCATCCGGATGTACCGGGCACTGGCCCGGGAGGCCCCGCGGACGGCCGAAGACGACTACGCCTTTCAGTTCGAGGCAGCCCACTTCATCACCCTGGGGCTGCTCTACGAGACCAATCCCCGGTTTGCGGGCGGCGCATTCGTGCCCATCCTGCGGCGCGTGGACAGGTTCTTGAAGGCACCGCTGGCGAGGTCGCTGCAGGAGCGGGAGGAGCGGGCCGAACTGGTGCGCCGGGTTGACGAGACGCTCTCCGACGTGGTGGCGCGGCTGCGGCGTCGCGGGATCCGGCACCCCTACGTCAAGCCCTTCGTTCTGGCCCGGGTCAGTCCGCTCACACGCGCCCGGAAGACGCTGCCATCGTTCGAGGTGACCTTCAGGAAACTGCAGGAGAATCTCCAGGAGTTCGACGTGGCGGCAGTCCGCTACGAAGACGTGGCTCAATCGGCCTTGATGGCACCCCCGGGATAGGCAGGCCGAAGCCGTCCATGCTGCCGCACCGTCACGCGTACCGTCCGGTCGTGTTGGGTCGCCGGGGTGTCGTCACCTCCGCTCACCCGCTGGCGTCCGCGGCCGGCGCGCAGATCTTGCTGGAAGGCGGCAACGCCGTGGACGCCGCTGTAGCCACCGCCGCCGCGCTCACCGTGGTGGAGCCCTACATGTCGGGTGCGGGCGGCGTCGGCGTCATGGTTGTCTCGTCGGCGCGCACAGGCCAACGTCATGTCCTCAACTTCGTGGGCAGGGTGCCGCAGGCCGCGGACCCCGACCGGGCGACGCCCGACGACCTGGCCGGCGGGCCGCGTGCATGCCTCGTCCCGGGGAATCTGGGCGGGTGGCTGGCGGCCCACGAGCGCTTTGGCCGCGCTGGGCGCGAGACGGTCTTCGAACCGGCCATCCGGCTCGCCGAAGACGGGTTCCCCCTCACGCGAAAGAACTGCGAATTCATCGAGAGAGCCCGCGCGACGCTTGGGCGCTCGACGGAGGCGCAGCGGCTCTACGTGCCCGTCGGCCTGCCCAAGCTTGGGCAGGTCCTGGTCCAGAAAGATCTCGCTGCCAGTTACCGACAGGTGGCCGAAGGCGGCGCCGACGTGTTCTATCGGGGGCCGATAGGCCGCGCGGTCTGCCGAGCCGTCCAAGAGGCGGGGGGCTGGCTGTGCGAAGACGACCTGGCCGCGTTCACACCGGAGTGGATGGCACCGCTGGCCACCCCGTTTAGGGGTGCGGAAGTGATCACGGTGCCGCCGCCCTTCGTCGCGTTCCAGGCGCTTCAGACCCTCAACATCCTCGAAGAGATGGACCTGGCGGGTTGGGGGCACAACTCGGCCGAGTACCTGCATCACGTCGTTGAAGCGGTGAAGCTGGCGAACGCCGACCGGCTGGCCTATGCGTGGGTCTCGGAGGTGCCGATCGCGGGGTTGCTCTCGAAAGCCTATGCCCGCGCGCAGCGGGCCCGGATCGATCCGGCCCGGGCCGGCGTCAGTGAGGGCGAACGGTTCGATCCGCAGCGGCTGCCCGGCCAGATCGAGCCCGGTCGGCCGACGGAGTTTGCGCGCGAGGCGCCCGAGACGGCACATCCTCCGGACTTCACCAGGGAGCACACAACGCACTTCGCCGTGGCCGATGCCGAGGGCACGGTGGTCACCGTGACCCAGACCCTGGGCGCGCCTTTCGGGTCTGGCTTCGCCGTCCCGGGCACGGGCATCGTGCTCAACAATCTGCTGCAGTGGCAGGACCTGGATCCAGCCAGCCCCAACCGGATGCGTCCCGGCCGCCGGGTCGGCACCAACATGGCGCCGATGCAGGTGTTCCGCGACGGGGAGTGTGTGATGTCCATGGGGACGCCGGGCTCATACGGCATCTTGCAGACCACGCCGCAGATGCTGCTCGCGGCCTTGGTCTTCGGCATGGACGTGCAGGAAGCCATCGAAGCCCCCCGCGTGCGCGTCTACCGCGACCGGCTGGTCGACGTCGAAGGCCGGATCGCTTCTGCGATCTGCGACGACCTGAGCCGGCGCGGCCACCAGGTCAACGTGATCGAGGACTGGTCGTGGGTCGTGGGGGGCGGGCAGGGGATCGTGCGCGACCCCGATTCGGGCGTGCTCCAGGGCGGTGCCGATCCCCGCCGTGATGGGTATGCCATCGCGTTGTAGATGCCTCGCGCAGCGTTCGACGGCCTGCCGCCAGGTCGTCCACCCCAGGACTAGACGGAAGCCGCTTCGGGCATCCATCCCATAGGACACCTCCGATAAAGGCAAACCCGCCGCGAGGCGGGGGCGCAAAGCCACAGGACCCCCAAGGGGTCGGCTGGGTTGCCGAAGAGGGTTTCGCGGACCGTCGCGAGATCCTCTTACTTGTTGCGATGGGGAAGCGAGGCCCTCGTTGGGCCCGCTTCTTGTGTTTGGGCGCGGTCCTGCCCAGGTGGCGAGAACGGGGGAGGCGCATGAGCGAGCCGACAGCAGGCACGATCCTCGTGGTTGACGACGAGCCCGGCATCCGGCACTACCTGCAGCGCCTGCTGGCCAGCGAGGGATACGAGGTCGCAACCGCTGCGGACGGCGCCGAGGCGGTCGCCCGGGTCGCGCAGCGACCGCCGGACCTGATCCTGCTCGACGTCATGCTGCCAGACATCGAGGGCGGCACGCTGTGCCGGCGTCTCAAAGAAGACCCGGTCACCGAGGCCCTCCCCGTCATGCTGATGACGGCCCTGGAGATCGACGGGCTCCGCCAGCGGTCGAAAGCCGATGTGGTGCTGCGCAAACCATTCCGGCGCGATGAGGTGACCGCATGGACGCGCAGCCTGGTCGCGGCGTACAGGGCCCGGGGCGATCTCCAGGCGGTCGAGGAGATGCTGATCGCCGTGGCCGCGATGGTCGAGACCCGCAGCCTGCACGTCGAAGAGCATCCCCGCCGGGTCTGCAGCCTCGGTGGCCAGCTGGCCACGGCTGCGGGCCTCGGGCGGCGCGACGTCGAGATCATTCGCAAAGCTGCTCTGCTCCACGACGTGGGGCTGATCGGTGTGCCCGAAGCGATCCTCCAGAAACCGGGCCCGCTCTCCCCAGATGAGCTGGAGCAGGTCAAGCGACACAGCGTGCTCGGCGCGCGACTCTGCCGCCCCCTGCGGCATGGGGACGAGATCAGCGCCATCGTCCGCGCCCACCACGAGCGGTGGGACGGGGCAGGCTATCCCGACCGTCGGGCCGGCGAGCAGATCCCCATCGGCGCCAGGATTCTGGCCCTGGCCGACGCCTTCGACAGTTGCACGTCGGCGCGGGCCTACCGGGCCGCGTTCACCGCGGCCGACGCGCTGGAGATCCTCTGGTTCGGTGCCGGGTCGCAATGGGATCCGGGCCTGGTGGAGCTCTTCGACAGCGTGCTCTGGTCCGGCCTCGACCGGCAGAGGTCTGGCGCTCGATAGCGGCCAGGGATCCCGCAGGGCCGGCCGAATACACCTCGGGGAGCGGCCGGTCATGGATGTTCTTCGCACCTCTTTCTGTGGGCGCGTCGGCCAGCGCGGCCTGTCTGTCCTGGAGATCATCATCAGCACCTTGCTCCTGGGCGTGGTCGCGGCCGTGGTCTTCACGGCCTTTGGCGTCGGCCTCCGAGCGGCGTCCCTAGCCTCGTCGATGAACACGGCCACGAGCCTGGCCGAAGAGATCCTTGTGAAGATGACCGCCTCGCCCTGCGGCGCGTCCTTGAGACAGACCATCCCTCCAGAGCCGGAGGACCCGCGGCTCGCACGCTTCCGGCGGGAAGTATCGGTCCGTTCCGTCCCCGGCACGCGCCTGTGGGAGATCAGTGCTACGGTGTCCTGGACTCAGGAGCGGCGGGAGCGCAGCGTGACGTTGACGACGTTGCGCCACATCTCCACCGCCTGCGATCTCGTCGGGCAGTGACCGTTCGGCACTCGCGCGGCTTCAGCCTCATGGAGATCGCCATCGCCCTGGCGCTGGCGGGGATGGTCGTGTTAGTGATCGGCGCCCTGTTCATAGGCAGCCTCAACGCGTGGCGCCGCGGGCAGGACCTCCGCGAGGCCCAGGCTATGGCGGGTACCCTCGTGGACACTGTCGCCCGGGACATCCGCGGCGCGAGCCAGGCACCGAACGTGGTGATTCGACCTCAGATTCCTCTTGTGGAAGGCGAGGCGCTACTGGCGGTAGCCGCGTCGCCGGCCGTGGGCAAGGGGGGGTCCGGTTGGGTCGTGTTCTCGCACGTCCCACAGCGCCGGCAGGTGGTCCGGCACATCATTGAGACGGTGGACGGGCGGCTGGTACCTACGCAGTCCCGCTTGGTCGCTTCCGGGGTCACCAGGGTCACGGTCGAACCGGCCTCGGGGGGCGTGATGATCGAAGCCGAGGTGCGGTGGGGCCGGGCCATCGGCACAGCCCGTGTTACGGCCGCGCCCAGGAATCCTTAGGGGCCATCGGGCCGCGAACTGATTGCTCACTTCGGCCCCCGCCCAGCATGCTTGACGTGCAGGAGGTTCCTCTATGGATTTCGGCGTCCCTGCGGAAGTGCGGCAGAAGGAGTATCGCGTCAGCCTCATCCCCGCCGGTGTGAACACCCTGGTGCAGGCCGGGCACGCGGTCTACGTGGAGACCGCTGCCGGGGCCGGCGCGGGGTTCTCCGACGATGAGTACCGAGACGCCGGCGCGCGGATCGTATACTCGCCGGAGGAGGTGTGGCGTCGAGCCCAGGTGGTCGTCAAGGTGTCCAGACCGACCGCTGAGGAACACGGCTATTTCCAGGGACAGGCGCTGCTCTCATTCCTGCATCTGGCGGTCGCGTCGCCCGACCTGCTGGTGGCCCTGCGCCAGCAGCGGATGACCGCCATTTCCTATGAGCTGATTCAGACCGACGACGGGACGCTCCCGGTCCTGCTGCCGACCAGCGAAGTCGCCGGACGACTGGCGCCCATCATTGCCGGCTCGCTGCTGGAGACGATGGCCTGTTGGGCGATGGACGAGACTCTCGAAGGACGGGGGATGCTGCTCAGCGGCATTCCTGGCGTTCCGCCGGCCAATGTGGTCATCCTGGGGGCCGGCGTGCTGGGCAGCAACGCGGCGCGGGCCTTTCTGGGTCTGGGCGCCCAGGTCACGGTCCTCGACGCAGACGTCCGGCGTCTCCAGCGACTGGACGACCTGATGGCAGGCAGGGCGGTGACCCTGCTGTCCACCACGTACAATATCGAGCGGGCCGTGGCGTCTGCCGATGTGCTGATCGGAGCGGTATACGTGGCCGGACAGCGCGCGCCGGTGCTGGTCACGCGGGCCATGGTGAGGTCCATGCGACCGCGGGCCGTGATCATTGATTTCTCCATCGACCAGGGTGGCTGTGTCGAGACCAGCCGGCCCACGACCCACCGCGACCCCACGTATCTCGAGGAGGGCGTGATCCACTACTGCGTCCCCAACGTCCCGGCGCGTGTGGCCAGGACGGGGAGCCACGCCCTGACCAATGCCCTCCTTCCGTATCTGCTGGACATCGGGCGTCTCGGCCTGGACGAAGCCATCCGCACCAACCGCGCCCTGCGTAGAGGGGTCAGCGTGTACCGGGGAGGCGTCCCCGACATCGAGCCCGCCCCCTAGACGACCATGCAGGAGCTATTCAGACACCGGATCACCACACCCGAAGCCGCGGTCGAAGCGATTCAACCCGGCATGCGCGTGTTCCTGACCGGCAACTGCTCCGTTCCCCAGCGGCTCCTGCGGGCCCTGGTGGCCGCCGCGCCGTCGCTGCACGATGTGGAGATCGCCCAGGTGCTCACCATCGGACCGGCGGACTACGTCGAGCCGGGCATGGAACGGCACCTCCGGGTGAACACCCTGTTCATCAGCGACAACGTGCGCAAGGCGGTCAACGAGGGACGGGCCGACTTCACGCCGTGTTTCCTCTCGGAGATCCCGGGGCTGTTCACGCGAGGCCTACTGCCCGTGGATGTGGCGCTCATCCACGTGTCGCCGCCCGACGAGCACGGGTTCTGTTCGTTCGGCATCGAGGTAGGCATCACCAAACCGGCCGCGCAGAGCGCGAAGGTGATCATCGCCGAGGTCAACGAGCAGATGCCCCGGACGCTGGGAGACAGTTTCATTCACCTCTCCAAGATCGACTACATCGTGCCCGTCAACTACCGCCTGCCCGAGGTGCAAATGGCTGCGTCGGATGAGACCGCCCAGCGGATCGCCCAACACATCGCCGGCATGATTCCCGACGGAGCCACCCTGCAGACGGGTATCGGCGCCATCCCCGATGCGGTGTTGCGCCAGCTGGTCAACCACCGGCACCTGGGGGTCCACACCGAGCTGTTCTCTGACGGCGTCGTGGATCTCATTGAACGAGGCGTGCTGACCGGCGAACGCAAGACCCTCCATCCGGGCAAGGTGATCGCCGGCTTCATGCTGGGGACGCAGCGGCTCTACAGTTTCGTCCACGACAACCCCATCATCGAGCTGCATCCCACCGATTACACCAACGACCCGTTCATCATCGCCCAGAACGCCCGCATGGTGGCTATCAACTCCGCCATCGAGGTGGATCTGACGGGCCAGGTCTGCGCCGACAGCATCGGCCCGCGGCTCTACAGCGGCGTGGGGGGCCAGCTCGACTTCATCTATGGGGCCTCGCGCTCTAGGGGTGGCCTGCCGATCATCGCGCTGCCGGCCACGGCGCTGGGCGGCAAGGCATCCCGCATCGTTCCGCTCCTCAAGACCGGTGCCGGAGTGACGACCACGCGCAATCACGTGCGCTTCATCGTAACCGAGTACGGCGTCGCCGACCTCTATGGCAAGACGATCCGGCAGCGGGCGCAGGCGCTCATCAACGTGGCGGCGCCGGAGTTTCGCGAGGAACTCAGCCGGGCCGCCCGCGAGCTGAAGTTCCTGTAGGGATCTGGTCAGGGCCTGAGGCCATGATGACCGACTACCTTGCGGCCGTTGACCAGGGCACCACCGGTACCCGCTGTATCCTCTTCGACACCGGGGGCGCGCAGGTTGCCTCGGCCTACCGGGAGCACCGGCAAATCTACCCTCATCCGGGATGGGTCGAGCATGACCCGCTGGAGATCTGGCAACGCACCCAGGAGGTCATCGCCGAGACCATGCGGGCTGCGCCGGCGGGGCGTCTCGTGGGCGTCGGCATCACCAATCAGCGCGAGACGGTCGTGGCGTGGGATGCGCGGACCGGGCGGCCGGCACACAACGCCATCGTCTGGCAGGATACCCGCACCGAGCCCGACTGCCGGGCGCTCATCGAGGCCGGCTGGCAAGACGATGTGCGCGCGCGGACCGGACTGCCGATCAGCACGTACTTCTCCGCCACGAAGATCCGGTGGCTGCTGGCGAATGTGCCCGAGGTGCGCCATCTGGCCGCAGCGGGCCGCCTGCGCCTGGGCACCATTGACACCTGGGTGATCTGGAATCTGACCGGCGGGCCGTCGGGCGGTGCGCACGTCACCGATGTGACCAACGCCTCGCGGACGCTGCTGTGCAACCTGGCTGAGATGGCCTGGGACCCAGTGCTGCTGGACCGCTTCGGGGTGCCGGCCGAGGCGCTCCCGGTCATTCTTCCGTCGGCGCCCAGGGAGCCCTATGGGACAACGCGGCCTGACGGACCATTTGCCGCGGCCGTGCCCGTGTGCGGCGATCTCGGGGACCAGCAGGCAGCGCTGGTGGGGCAGGCCTGCTTCGCCGCAGGTGAAGCCAAGAACACCTACGGGACCGGGTCGTTCTTGCTGCAGCATGTGGGGAGTGCCCCTGCGCACAGCACCCGAGGGCTCCTGGGAACCGCGGCGTACGCGTTCAGCGGCGGCGGCCGGGCCTATGCCCTCGAGGGCTCGGTGGCTGTCACCGGCGCGGCGGTGCAGTGGCTGCGGGACAATCTGGGGCTGATCCAGAACGCGGCCGAAACCGAGGCGCTGGCGCGGCAGGTGCCAGACGCGGGCGGCATCTACTTCGTGCCCGCGTTCTCGGGCCTGTTCGCGCCCCACTGGGACATGCGGGCCCGCGGCGTCATCGTGGGGCTGACGCGGTATGTCACCAAGGCCCACCTGGTCCGGGCCACCCTGGAGGCCATCTGCTTCCAGAGCCGCGAGGTGCTGGATGCCATGGTGGCCGATTCCGGCCGGGCGGTCAGCGTGCTGAAAGTGGATGGCGGCGCCACGGCCAACGATTTCCTGATGCAGCTCCAGGCCGACATCCTCGGCGTGCCTGTCGTGCGCCCAGCCGTGCGCGAGACCACCGCGCTGGGCGCCGCGTATGCCGCGGGTCTCGCTGCCGGCGCCTATGGGTCAACGGACGAACTGCGGCGGCTGTGGCGCGCGGAGCGGACGTTCGAGCCGGCGTGGGATGCGGACCGGCGCGAGCAGGCCCTGCGTGGGTGGGCGAAGGCAGTACAGCGGACGAGAGACTGGCTGGAGTAGGGGTCTGCCCGGGGAGCGCTACGTGAGCACGCCGACCTCGAGGTGTCGGCTCCGCGGTCCATCCAGTTCCGCGAACAGGATCCGCTGCCAGGTGCCCAGTGCGGGCCGGCCGGCGCGCACCGGCACCACCACGCCGGCGCCGGCGATCGCCGCGCGCAGATGGCTGGCGGCGTTGTCGTCGACCCGGTCGTGGTGGTAGCCCTCCTGCTGGGGCACCGCCCGGGCGAGCCACGCCTCCAGGTCGTGCAGCAGGCCCCGCTCGGCCTCCTGGATGATCACGCCGGCTGTGGTGTGCGGGCAGTAGACGAAGAGCAGTCCGTCCTTGCCGGGCGCGTCCTGGCAGACCCGCGAGACCTCCTCGGTGACATCCAGCATCTGCGTCTGCCGGGTCGACGTGACGTACACGGTGTGCCAGCGCACTGCCATGAGTTCTTCCACCCCCGTCCCTGGCCGCGGGTGCGATCTGTGAGATGTCCTCCGGCTTCCTGGCCGGACGCCCTTTCCTTTCGCGCCGGACCGGCTCTGGCCTGCGCCAGATGGGACCCCGCCGCCGGCTGCCGCCTGGCGCCGTGTGCTATTCTGGGTCGTGCGATGATCCGGCTCAGCCGCAAGCGGTTCGAGGCCCTGGTGGCAGACGCGCTCCGAGGCATCCCGCCCGACCTGGCCAGGGCCCTGGAGAACATCGAGGTGATCGTGAGCGACTGGCCGACACCCGGGCAGCTGGCGGAGGTGAATCTCGGCCCTCAAGACGTCCTCTTCGGCCTCTATCAGGGGACGCCGCTGCCCGAGCGCAGTCCCATGCTGCCGTATGCACTGCCGGATGTCATCACCATCTTCCAGGGCCCACTGCAAGAGGAGTGGGAGACTGAAGAGGAGATCCGGGAGCAAGTCCGCCGCACGGTCATCCACGAGATCGCCCACTACTTCGGGATCGACGAAGAGCGCCTGGCTGAGTTGGGATACGCCTGATCCGCCGGGAAGTCCCGCCGGTGGACTTCCGGTACGGAGGGAGTTGCGTTGTTTCACGGGGAGTGCTACGAGGCCGTGGTCCCCAATCTGGTGCCAGGAGGGCTGCTCGTGCCCGACACCGAACCCTGGTGTGAGGTGCCACCGTTCGTGTCCTCACCGCTCGGGCAACTCGTCGTGCGCGTGCGTGTCCTTCGCAGTGGCAGTGCCGGCAACGCCATCCTCGTCGAAGCCGGTGACATCCGGTGTCTGATCGACGCCGGGTTACCCGCTGAGACGATCCTTCGGGAGTTGGACGGAGCAGGGGATGGACCTTCTCTGGCGGCGATCCTGCAGACCCACGAGCACGACGACCACCTCCGGGGCACGGCGGCCGTGGCGCGGGCGACCGGCGCCGTGGTGCTGGCCACCGAGGGTACGCTGCGTGCTGCCGGCCCACAACTGGCTGGGGCGCCGGTGGAGATATTCCGGGCATTGCGGCCCTTTCGGGTGGGGCCGGTGGAGGTGCTGGCGGTCCCCCTGCCCCACGACGCCGCGGAGCCGGTGGGATTCGTCCTGCAGGCAGGCGGCGTGCGCGTGGCGGTGGCGTGCGACCTCGGCGAGGTGACCGACGATCTGCTCTCGCACGTCCGCGGCGCCGACCTGTTCATCGTCGAGGCCAACTACGACCTCAGGCTGATGGCGGTCTCCACCTACCCGTGGTTCCTGAAGAACCGCATCGTGGGTGTGCGGGGTCACCTGTCCAATGACGGCGCGGCGCGGGCCGCGGTCGGGGCTGCCACGGGTGCCTCTCAGACCGTGCACCTGGTGCATCTCAGCGAAGTCAACAACCTGGCGCCGCTGGCCCGTGATACGGTGCGGACCGCGCTGGACGCCGCGGGCCTGGACCGTGTGTCCGTCGAGGCCGTCAGGCCCAATGCCGGCGGTCCGTGGTGGGAGGCACGGCGTCCGACGACGTCCACCGCCGCCACGCGATGAAGGTCGACGAGCGCCTCTTTCACGGCGAGACCGCCGGGTTGCGGCGGGATGCCGTGCAGATCCTCGACGCCGCTGTGGCCGCCGCCGATCCGGGGGCCGCAGTTCGTCGCGCCCTGCACTGGGATGGGGGCCGTCTGCGCTTCGGAGACCGCACACTGGCACTGGCGCCCACGGCGCGCATCCTGGTCGTGGGCGCGGGCAAGGCCGCCTCACCCATGGCCGCCGCCGTCGAGCAGATCCTGGGCGAGCGGATTGCCGCCGGTGTGGTCACCACCAAGTACGGCTACGTGGAGCCATTGCGCAGGATCCAGCTGGTCGAGGCCGGGCATCCCTTGCCAGACGCCGCCGGTCTTGCCGGTGCCCGCAGGATGCTCGCGCTGGTCGCGACTGCCGGCCGCGACGACCTGGTCGTGGTGCTCATCTCGGGTGGCGGCTCGGCGCTGCTCCCTCTGCCCGCCGAGGGGATCACGCTCGAGGAGAAGATTGCCACCACCGACCTGCTGTTGCGCTCGGGTGCGACCATCAACGAGATGAACACGGTGCGCAAGCATCTCTCACAGATCAAGGGCGGCTGGCTCGCCCGGCGCGCGGCACCCGCCACCGTGCTGACGCTGGTGCTGTCCGATGTGCTGGGCAACCCGCTGGATGTCATCGCCTCGGGTCCCACGGTGCCGGACCCGAGCACCTTCCGGGCTGCCGTCGAGGTCGTGCGGCGGTTCGGACTGTGGGATCGCCTGCCCGCCTCGGTGCGGCGGCACCTGGAGCGCGGCGCCGCCGGTGCTGTGCCCGAGACACCCAAGCCCAAAGATCCGGCCTTCCGGCGGGCCCATGCGCGCATTGTTGGCGACATCACTTCGGCCGCGGCAGCCGCGGCCGCACGCGCACAGGCCCTCGGGTACGACACGTATCTGGGGCCCACCGACGTCCAGGGCGAAGCCAGGGACGTCGGCGCCGAGTTCGCGCGGATGGTCCGCGAGACACGCCAGGGGCGCCCCGCGTGCCTCGTCATGGGCGGCGAGACCACCGTGACCGTTCGAGGTACCGGCCGCGGCGGCCGCAATCAGGAGCTGGCGCTGGGCGCCGCGGCGGGTATCGCCGGGCTGCCTCAGACGCTGATCGCCGCGTTCGGCACCGACGGCACCGACGGGCCGACCGACGCCGCAGGCGCTGTCGTCGACGGCAGCACGCTGGCCCGGGCACAGGCCGCAGGGCTGGACCTACACGCCGCGTTGGCCAACAACGATGCTTATACGTTCTTCCAGGCGCTGGGTGACCTCATCATCACCGGGCCGACGAATACCAACGTCAATGACCTCTGGATTGGACTGTTGGGCACAATCCCTGCAGGGGCAGGAGAGCGAACATCATGCGGGTCCTGTTCTGTGTGAGTGAGGCCACCCCGTTCGCCAAGACCGGCGGGCTGGGCGACGTGGCCGGTGCGCTGCCGGCGGCCCTACACCGGCAGGGGCTGGACGTCCGCGTGGTCATGCCGTTCTTCCGCGGCATCGCCCGCGAGGGATTGGCGTTCGTCCGGCGGTTCGAGGCGACGATCGGCGGCCAGGCCTTGGCGGGGGCGATCTGGCAGGGCGCGTTTCCCGGTGGGCCCCCGGTGTACTTCGTGGACTGCCCCACCCTCTTCGATCGTGCCGGCCTGTACGGCGAGGCTGGCAGGGACTACGACGACAACCTCCTGCGCTTTGCCTTCTTCGACCAGGCGGCCGTGGCGCTGCTAGAAGAGACGTGGCGGCCCGATCTCGTCCACTGTCACGACTGGCATGCGGCGCTCGTCCCCGCCTACCTGCGGTTCCGGCGCAATCCGGTGCCCACGCTCTTCACGATCCACAACCTGGCTCACCAGGGCCTGTTCCCCGCCGAGCAGTTCCCGCTGACGGGCCTGCCGGGCGAGGCCTTCGTCATGGATGGCGTCGAGTTCTACGGACGCGTGAACGTCATGAAGGCGGGCCTGGTCTGGGCCCACGTGCTGAGCACGGTCAGCGAGACCTACGCGCGGGAGATCCAGACCGAGGAGTTCGGCATGGGATTGCAAGGCCTGATGCGGGTCCGCTCCGCCGATCTCTTCGGCATCCTCAACGGCGTGGACTACAGCCAGTGGGATCCGGCGGTTGATCCCCACATTCCCGCGCGGTACACGCCGGCCGACCTGCGCGGTAAGGCCACGTGCAAGGCGGCGCTCCAGCGGGAGGTCGGTCTGCCGCCCGAGGCCAGTACGCCGCTGGTCGGCACGGTGGCGAGGCTGGTGGCGCAGAAAGGTTTCGATCTCCTCACGGCGACCCTGGAACGCATGGTCGCCATGGGGGTCCAGCTCGTCGTCCTGGGTACGGGGGAGCCGGCCTTCGAGGAGGCTTTCCGCGCCGCCTCCGCTCGCTGGCCGCAGCAGGTGCGGGCGGTCATCGGGTTCGATGAAGGTCTGGCCCACCGCATCGAGGCCGGCGCCGACATGTTCCTCATGCCCTCCAGGTTCGAGCCGTCGGGGTTGAACCAGCTCTACAGCCTGCGCTACGGCACGGTGCCCATCGTGCGGCGCACGGGCGGGCTCGCCGACAGCATCGTGGACGTCTCGCCCGAGACGCTGCGGGAAGGCCAGGCCAACGGGTTCGTGTTCGACGCCTACACCCAGGAGGCGCTGGTGGCGGCCGTGAGCCGGGCCCTGGCCGCCTACCGCGACCCAGGGTTGTGGCGATCCATCCAGCAGATCGGGATGCGGGCGGACTTCTCGTGGGACCGGGCCGCCGCCCGCTACCGGGCCCTCTACGACCTCACCCGCGAACGGGCGTCGCGCTGGCGATAATCTGGTATGATGGCAGGGTGTGCGTGTAATTTCCGGGCAGGGGTGACGATCGTTGCCTGAACTCCGCACCGATCCCATCTCCGGGCGCTGGGTCATCATCGCCACCGAGCGGGCGGCCCGGCCGACCGACTTCAAGACGGAACCGATCGAGATCAATGACGTCGAACGCTGCCCGTTCTGCGAGGGCCGCGAGCTCATGACGCCTCCGGAGATCTATGCGATCCGCGATCCCGGCACGCCCCGCGACGGGCCCGGCTGGCGCGTGCGGGTCGTGTCCAACAAGTTCCCCGCGCTGCGCATCGAGGGGGATACGGCCCAGACCCATGTGGGGATGTTCACCCGCATGGACGGCGTGGGCGCCCACGAGGTCATCATCGAGACCACCGATCACCACACGCACCTGGGCCTGTTGTCCGTCCCCCATGTGGCCGCCGTGGTGAGCGCTTACCTGGAGCGATACCGCGATCTGGACAACGATCCGCGGTTCGAGTACGCGCTGCTCTTTCGCAATCACGGCCGGACCGCCGGCGCGTCGCTGTCGCACCCGCACTCCCAGCTCATCGCGCTGCCCGTGGTGCCCAAGCGCGCGGCGGAGGAGGTCGAGGCCTGCGAGCGCTACTTCGGGAGGCGGGGCGGCTGCGTCTTCTGCCACATTCTGGAGCAGGAGCTCGCCTCGCGGGACCGGATCGTCTTCGAGAACGACCGGTTCGTCGCCCTACAGGCCTACGCGGCCCGGTTCCCGTTCGAGACCTGGGTGTTGCCCAAACAGCACGGGGCGTCGTTCGGAGAGCTGGGGACGGGCGACATCCTGCAACTCGCCGATGCCCTGCGCACCTCGCTGAACTGCCTCCACGTCTGCCTGGGCAATCCGCCCTACAACTTCATCGTGCACACCGCGCCGTACCACTACCAGGCGAAGCACGCTTATCACTGGCACCTGGAGATCATGCCGCGCCTGACCCAGGTGGCGGGCTTCGAGTGGGGCTCGGGGTTCTTCATCAACCCGGTGGTACCCGAGGCCGCGGCCCGGTTCTTGCGTGAGGCCGCGACGGCCGTGGCCCACAGGGTGCTGGTGTCCAGCGGAGAGGAGGGGAGGGCACATGGTGGGTGAGCGCATCCTACTGGGACCGGGACCGAGCCTGCTGCCGCCCGAGGTGTCGGCCGCGCTGGCGCAGCCCATGGTCGGGCACATGGACCCTGCCCTCTTTCCCATCCTGGAGGAGACGACGAGCCTGCTGCGCCAGGTCTTCCAGACCGCGAACGACGTAACGTTTCCCATATCCGGGGCGGGCACCGCCGGCATGGAAGCCGTGTTGCGGCACATGGTTGCCCCCGGCGAGAAGCTGGTCGTCCCTACCGCCGGGTTCTTCGCCGATCGGATCGCCGAGATCGCTCGCTGCATCGGTGGAGAGGTGGTGAGGGTCGAAGCGCCCTGGGGCCGGCCGACCGATCCTGCGGACCTGGAGCGGGCGCTGGCGGCCGGGCCAGGAAAGGGCGCCGCGGTGGTGGCCGCCGTGCAGGTGGAGACCTCGACCGGCGTGCTCCATCCTGTCCGCGAGCTGGCCGAAGTGGCCCATGCCCACGGCGCGATGGTGTTGGTCGACGCGGTGGCGGGGCTCGGCGGCGCCGACCTGCCGGTGGACGCCTGGGGCCTCGACGCGTGCTACAGCGGGTCGCAGAAGTGCCTGTCGGCGCCGCCCGGCATGGCGCCTGTGACCGTGCACGACCGCACACGAGGCCGCGTGCGCCCGGCGACCTTCTACCTCGACCTGGAGTTGCTGTGGCAGTACTGGGGACCGGGGCACACCTACCACCACACGGTGCCGGTCCAGCTCGTCTACGCCATGCACGCGGCCCTGCGACTGGCCGTGGAGGAGGGCTTGACGGCGCGCTTCGAGCGCCACTGGCGCAACACGCGGGCCCTGTGGGCCGGCCTGCAGGCCATGGGTCTGGAGTTGCTGGTGGATGAACCCCATCGCTCGCCGACGATCACCACGGTGCGGGTGCCCGAGGGGGTGAGCGATGGGCGCGTGCGCGCGCGGCTGCGGGACGAGTACGGTATCGAGATCGCAGGCGGGCTCGGTCCGCTGGCGGGCCGGATCTGGCGGATTGGCCTGATGGGCCACTCCAGCCAGATCCGCCTGGTGCTGACCCTGCTGGCGGCGCTGGAGGCCGTCCTGGCTGCCGAGGGCCTCCGGGTTCCCAGGGGTGTGGCTGCCGCGCAGGCCGCCGCCGCGCGGTAACGCCGCACCAGGCGGCGGTGCGACAGGTCGCGCTGTTCGTCACCTGCCTGGTTGACCAACTGTTCCCCGAGGTCGGGGACGCCACAGTCCGGGTGCTGGAGCGCGCGGGCTGTCGCGTGTCCTTCCCCGCGGCGCAGACGTGCTGCGGGCAGCCCCCCTTCAACGCCGGGTTTCACCATGAGGCGCGGCGCCTCGCCAGGGGGCTCCTGGCCGCCCTCGCGGACGCCGAGGCTGTGGTGACACCCTCCGGATCGTGCGCTGCCATGGTCCGGGAGTGGTATCCGCGGCTCTTCCGCAACGCCCCGCTGGCCCAAGCGGCGCAGGATCTGGCCCGCCGGACGTTTGAGCTCAGCGAGTTCCTGGTGGGCCGCTGCGGTGTCACCGACGTGGGTGCGCGCTTCGCGGCCAGGGTGGCCTATCATGCCTCGTGCCACGGGTTGCGCGGGCTGGGGCTGCGCGAAGAGCCGCTGCGCCTGCTGGCCGCGGTGCGCGATCTCCAGCTGGTGCGGCTGCCGGGCGCCGAAGAGTGCTGTGGGTTCGGCGGCTTCTTCGCCGTGAAATTTCCGGCGCTGTCCGGGGCGATGCTGGCCAGCAAGCTGGATGCCATCGAGGCCAGCGGTGCCGATGTGGTGACCGCCACCGACGTCAGCTGCCTGATGCATATTGCTGGCGGGCTCGCCCGTCGGGGCAGCCGCGTGCGGCCGATGCACCTGGCCGAGATCCTGGGGGCGTAGGCGACGTGCTCGGCTCGCGCGCGCATCGCCGCATCGACATGATCGGCAACAGCGAGGCGGCCCTGCGGGACGCCGCCCTCCAGCGGGCCCTGCGAGTGGCCCTGCCCTCGTTCAGGCAACAGCGCGATGCGGCCGCGGCCGAGGTCCCCGAGTGGGAGGCCCTGCGGGCCGCGGCGGCGGCGATCAAGGAAGAGGCGCTCCGGCATCTTGCAGTTTATCTGACCCAGTTCGAAGCCCAAGTCGCCGCGTGCGGCGGGGTCGTGCACTGGGCCGAAGACGCCGCGGATGCGCGGCGCATCATCGTGGAAGTGGCGCGCCGCAGGGGCGTCCGCCTGGCGGTGAAGAGCAAGTCCATGACCAGCGAGGAGATCGACCTCAACCCGGCGCTTGAGGCCGCCGGCATCAGGGTGGTCGAGACCGACCTGGGCGAGTTCATCGTGCAGCTCGCCGGCGAGCGGCCGAGCCACATCGTCGTCCCGGCCCTCCACAAGGATCCGGACGCCGTCGCCGGCCTGTTTGCCAGGCGGCTGGGCGTCCGCAGCACCGGCCAGCCCCAGGATCTTGCGCGCGTGGCGCGGGAGGCGTTGCGTGCAGAGTTCCTGGCCGCCGGGATGGGCATCTCGGGTGCGAACTTCGCCGTGGCCGAGACCGGGACGCTGGTCGTCATCGAGAACGAGGGCAACGCACGGCTGGCCACCACGCAGCCTCCCCTTCACGTGGCCGTGATGGGTCTGGAGAAGATCGTGCCCCGGCTCGCGGACCTTGGGGTGATGCTACGCCTCCTGGCGCGCAGCGCCACCGGGCAGCGGGCCAGCGTCTACGTCTCGTTGCTCACCGGCCCCCGCCGCGCCGGGGAGGCCGACGGGCCGCAGGAACTCCACGTGATCCTCCTCGACAACGGCCGGACCCGGTTGCTCGCCGATCCCGACCTGCGCGAGGCGCTTCGGTGCATCCGCTGCGGTGCGTGCTCCAACGTCTGCCCGGTGTTCGAGCGGACCGGGGGGCACGCCTACGGGACGGTCTACTCCGGACCCATCGGTGCGGTCATCAGCCCTGCCTACCTAGGCTTGGAGCGGGCCGGCGAGTTGCCGTTTGCCTCGACGCTGTGCGGAGCCTGCGCCGAGGTCTGCCCGGTGAAGATCGCGCTGCCGCGCCTGCTGCTCGAACTGCGCTGCCGGGTGGTGGAGGCCGGTCAGGTCGGGCGGCTGGACCGCCTCTTGGCCCGGACGTGGACGGCGACGATGGCCACTCCGGGTCGCGTACGTGTCCTGGGCCGGGTCGGCCGGCTGCTGCAGCGCCTGGTCGCGCGCCGCGGCCGCATCGAGCGTTTGCCCTACCCGCTGCAAGGATGGACGGCGCACCGGGTGGCGCCGCCCCTGGCGCCTCAGGCGTTTCGCGATCGCTGGCCGGCCCGCGCTCCTGGCCGGGGTAACGGCGGAGGCTGCGGGTGAGTCGCGAGCGCATCATCGCCCGGGTCGTCGCGGCCGGGCTCTCGGCAGGGGACGTAACCCCGGCAGGGGAGGCACCTTCGGACCGCGGCGTGGCGCGGATCGCGCGGGCTGCCGACGTGGTGGATCTGTTCGTCAGCCGCGCCCGGGACCTCGGTGTTGAGGTGGCCATTGCCGGCTCGCTCGAAGACGCCGCGGGGCTCGCCGAATCGTGGTGCGCCGCCCGGCGGGTACAACGAGCGGCGGTGTGGGATGTCCCCGACCTGGCGCCGGCGCTCGCGCGGCTGCGCGCGGCGGGCGTGAGCATCGTCGGGCCGGGCGCGACCGCCCGGGACGTGGCTGGGGCCGATGCCGGCATCACCGGTGCGCAGTGGGGCGTCGCCGAGACCGGCACCGTGGTGCTGGCCTCTTCACCCCGGCAGCCGCGCCTGGCCTCGCTGTTGCCGCCTGCGCACCTGGTGGTGCTACGGGCGGACCGCATCCTGCCCGATCTGGCCGCCCTCTTCGCCGCCTGTGGCCCGCTCCCGTCGGCGCTCACCTTCATCAGTGGGCCCAGCCGCAGCGCAGACATCGCGCTCGTGCCGGTTCTGGGCGCGCACGGGCCGATGGAGGTCTCGGTCGTGCTCGTCTCCTGAGGGAGCCTGCCCCTGCAAGGAAGATCCGCGGAAGACCGAGAACCCGTCGTCCATCACTCCGCCGGGGGGACAGCCGTGGCTGTGCTGACGGAAGGCAAGTTGTTCATCGGAGGCCGCTGGGTGGAGGCCGGCGCGCCGCTGGAGGTTCGCAACAAGTACACAGGTCAGATCATCGGGACGTTGCCCAGCGCCCGCGACGTGGATGTGGACGCGGCGATCGCGGCCGCCGCGCGGGCGGCTCCGGTGATGGCCGCGATGCCGGCCCACCGGCGTGCCGAGATCCTCTCAGGTGTGGCCGCGCGCCTGCTGGCGCGACGAGAGGAGTTCGCGCGCACCATCGCCGCCGAGGCAGGTAAGGCGCTGAAGTACGCGCGCATCGAGGTCGATCGGGCGGTGAGCACCTTCACCTTCGCGGCGGAGGAAGCACGGCGCATCCACGGCGAGACCATACCGCTCGACGCGGTGGCGGCGGGCGAGGGCTACTTCGGCTTCTACCACCGCCGGCCGGTGGGCGTTGTCGCGGCCATCACCCCGTTCAATTTTCCACTCAACCTGGTCGCGCATAAGGTAGCGCCGGCGCTCGCCGCGGGCAACGCCATCGTCCTCAAGCCCGCCAGCCTGACGCCCATGACGTCCTGGTTGTTGTGCAACGTCCTGCAGGAGTGCGGCGTGCCCGACGGCGGCATCAATCTGGTCGTGGGGCCGGGCTCCACCGTGGGCGAGTGGCTGGTGCGCGACGATCGGGTGGCGAAGGTGACCTTTACGGGCAGCCTGGACGTCGGCCGCAAGATCGCCGCCGCCGCGGGCGTGAAGAAGGTGACGCTGGAACTGGGGAACACCTCGCCGGTCATCGTGGCGCCCGATGCCGACCTGGATCTGGCGGCGCGACGGTGCGCATTGGGTGCGTACTATAACTCAGGGCAGGTCTGTATCTCGGTGCAGCGCATCTTTGCCAGCCGGCGCGTCTTCGATCCCTTCACCGAACGCTTCGTCCGCAGCGCCGAGTCCCTGGTGGTCGGCGATCCGCTCGATGAGCGGGTCGATGTGGGGCCGATGATCGACGAGCGCGAAGCCATCAGGATCGAAGGGTGGGTGGACGAGGCCCGCGCCGCTGGCGCCACGGTCGCAACGGGCGGCCGACGGGTCGGCCCGGTGTACTGGCCGACCGTGCTCACCGATGTCAAGCCGGACATGCGCGTCGTCTCCCACGAGGCGTTCGCGCCGGTGGCCTCGGTGATGCCGTATGCGGACTTCGAAGAAGCCCTACGGGCAGCCGACGCCACGCCGTACGGCCTGCAGGCCGCCGTGTTCACCAAGGATCTCGACCGGCTGTTCCAGGCACTGCGGTGGCTGAACTTCGGGGGCATCATCATCAACGACGCGCCCACCTTCCGCGTGGACCACATGCCCTACGGCGGCACCAGACAGAGCGGCCTGCGGCGTGAAGGCGTCCGGTTCGCCATCGAGGAGATGACCAACATCCAGATGGTCGTGATCCGCACGCAGACCTAAAGAGGAGCCGCCGACCTCCACAAGAGGCCCCACCCTACCCCACAGGCAGGAGACCGCTCATCGTGCGTCCAAATAGTGCTCGGTCGGCAGATTGTCAGACAGTCTGACAGAGTGGAGTGGCATGAAGTGGGGGCGGCCAGGCAGCCGATCGAGCGCCGGAGGATCTACGAGCTGATTGCCGAGCGCATCCTGCGGCAGGTCAGCGAGCGCAGGATCAAGCCCGGCGATCCCCTGCCGACCGAGCGGGAACTCATGCAGGCCTACCGCGTGGGTCGCTCGTCGGTCCGTGAGGCGCTGAGAATTCTCGAGTCACGAGGAGTCATCCGGTCGACCGGCAAAGGGCACTTCCAGGTCGCCGACTACGGGAACCCGCTGAGTTCCTCGCTGAACTTTCTGCTACGGGTTGAAGAGGGCGGCCTGCGGGATCTCTTCGAGGTGCGCAAGACGCTCGAAGTTGAAGCCGCCGGGCTCGCGGCCACCCGGCGATCGGACGAGGATCTGGCGGTGATGGCTGCGGCCATCGAGGAGATGACGGCCGGGCTGGCGTCGCAGGAGCGCTACATCGAAGCCGACCTGCGGTTCCACCTGGCCGTGGCCACCGCCACGCGCAACCGGATCATCCTGGTCATGATGCACGCGATCCGAGATCAACTGCAGCGGGCCCTGGCCTCGATCTACTACATTCCCGGCAGCCCGCAGCGTTCCATCGCGCAGCACCGGGAGATCCTCGAGGCCATCGCCTCGGGATCCGGGGAGGCGGCGCGGGAGCGCATGCGCGAGCACCTGGCGAGGGTAGAAGCTGACATCCGCGACATACTGGAGGGCGCGCAGCGGCCAGGGCGGGCGGATCGAGCAGACTAACGGGGAGGCGGACGTGGCACACGTGGGGTTTGTCGGATTGGGGGTGATGGGCGGCCGCATGGCCAAGCGGCTGCTGGATGCGGGCCACCTCGTCACGGGCTACAACCGCACGAAGGCCAAGGCCCAGTGGTTGATCGATCTCGGCATGCGGTGGGCGGAGGGCCCCCGCGCCGTGGCGGAGGCCACCGAGGTGATTTTCACCATGGTTCGGGACACCTCGGCGCTGCACGAGGTCACCGAAGGACCCGAGGGGATTCTGGCCGGGCTGGGGCCGGGCAAGATCTACGTGGACATGAGCACGGTCAGCCCTGCCGCGAGTCGGGCGCTGGCCGCCAGGGTGGCCGAGCGCGGCGCGCGCATGCTGGATGCACCCGTCTCGGGCAGCGTGCACACCCTCGAACAGGGTAGACTCTCGATCATGGTCGGCGGCGACGGGGATGCCTTTGCCCGGATCAGGCCCATCCTGCAGGATATTGGGCCGAAGGTCACCCATGTGGGGCCCAACGGGCAGGCGGTCCTGATGAAGATCGCCACCAACCTGTGCCTGGGTGTCCAGATGCTGGCCTTCAGCGAGGGCATCCTGCTGGCCGAGAAGGGGGGCATTCCCCGCAGCACCGCCGTAGAAGTGATGCTCAACAGCGTCGCGGCCTCGCCCATGCTGCACTACCGCGGCCCCTTCATCCTCCAGATGCCCGATGAGGCGTGGTTCGACGTGAACATGATGCAGAAGGACTTGCTGCTGGCGCTGGAAGCGGGCCGCAGCCTCAACGTGCCCCTGCCGACCACCGCGGTCACCAATGAGATGCTGACCGCCGCCAGAGCCATGGGGCTGGCGGACCGCGACTTCGCCATCGTGTTCGAGGCCCTGGCGAGGCTCGCGGGGAGCTGAGCGATCGGCAGCAGCTGGTTGGCCGCAGCAGGGGGTGGGAGTGGTGGCGCGATCCCGATCGGCGCGGACAGCGGATCAGGCGGAGAGCCGCGATCGGTGGCTGCGCATGTACGAGCAGATGCTGAAGATCCGCGTCTTCGAGGAGCAGGTGAACGATCTCTATACCAGCGGCAAGATGCCCGGCCTGGCCCATCTCTACATCGGGGAGGAGGCCGTGGCCGTCGGTGTGTGCGAGGCCTTGCGCCGGGATGACTATATCACCAGCACCCACCGTGGGCACGGACACTGCTTGGCCAAGGGAGCCTCTCCCGATCGCATGTTCGCCGAGCTGCTCGGCAAAGAGGCTGGGTACTGCCGCGGCAAGGGCGGCTCGATGCACATTGCCGATCCCGACACCGGCAATCTGGGCGCCAATGCCATCGTCGCCGGTAGCGTCGGCATCGCCACCGGCGCGGCGCTGTCGGCGAAGATGCGCGGAACCGATCAGGTTGCCGTCTGCTTCTTCGGGGAGGGGGCCCTGGGTCAGGGCGTGCTGTACGAGGTCATGAACATGGCCTCGCTGTGGAAGTTGCCGGTCATCTATGTGTGCGAGGACAACCTGTACAACGAGTACACGGCGCGCGCAGAGACCACGGCTGGTGAGATGGCCGCGCGCCCCGAGGCGTTCGGGATTCCGGCGACGGAAGTTGACGGGCAGGACGCCGAGGCGGTCTACCAGGCCGCGCTCCAGGCGGTGGAGGGGGCCCGCCGTGGCGAGGGCCCGTCCTTCCTGATCTGCCACACCTACCGGTTTCGCGGCCACCACGTGGGCGACATCAACAGGGCCTACTACCGTTCCAGGGACGAAGAACGCCGCTGGGAGACCGAGCGAGACCCGATCCGCCTGTGCGCCCGGCGCCTGCGGGAGCACGCCATGGTTGACAATCGGGTGCTGGAGCGGATCGAACAGGAGGTCCGAGCCGAGGTGGCGGCGGGCCTGGCGTTTGCGCTGGCGGCCCCCTACCCCGATCCGCGCGAGGTGGACCGGCATGTCTATGCCTAGCGCGGCGCCGGGCGTCGCCCTGGGCCCTGCTACGCGAGAGATCACGTTCGCGCAGGCGGTCCGGGAGGCGCTGGCAGAGGAAATGCGGCGGGACCCCCGCGTCTTCATCATCGGCGAGGACGTGGCCGAGGCCGGGACGCCGTTCAAGGTGCTCTCCGGTCTCGTCGAGGAGTTCGGGCGCGAGCGGGTCATTGATACGCCCATCTCGGAGGCCGGCTTCACCGGCATCGCCGTGGGCGCGGCCATGACCGGGATGCGGCCGGTCGTGGACATCATGTTCGGGGACTTCATCACGCTGGCGATGGATCAGATCGCCAACCAGGCCGCCAAGGTGCACTACATGTCGGGCGGCAAGTTGAGGGTGCCCATGGTGGTGCGGACCACGCTGGGGGCCACCCGCCGGTCGGCGGCACAGCACAGTCAGAGTCTGCACGCGTGGGTGAGCCACGTGCCGGGGTTGAAGGTCGCCCTGCCGTCTACGCCCTACGACGCCAAGGGCCTGCTCAAGACCGCCATCCGCGACGAGAACCCGGTGGTCTTCTTCGAGGACAAGATGACCTACCAGCTCAAGGGCCCGGTGCCCGAGGAAGAGTACACGATCCCCTTTGGGGTCGCCGACGTCAAGCGCGCCGGCGACCACCTCACTATCGTGGCGACCAGCAGCATGGTGCACGTGGCGCTGGCGGCGGCCGAGATCCTCCAGGATGACGGGATTAGCGCCGAGGTGATCGATCCGCGCACGACCTACCCGCTCGATGCGCGCACGCTGGTCGAGTCCGCCAAGAGGACCGGGCGGGCCCTGGTGGTGGACGAGGGCTACACACGCTACGGGGTGGCCGGCGAGATCGCCGCGGTCATCGCCGAGGGCGCCTTCTACCACCTGGAGGCGCCGGTCAGGCGCCTGGGCGCCATGGACGTCCCCATCCCGTTTTCGCCGGTCCTCGAGGACCTGACGGTGCCCACCGCGGCGACGGTGGCCGCTGCGGCCAGGATGCTATGCAAGCAGGGATGAGGAGGGGAGCGCGAGATGGCACTGCGCACGTACGGGCTGATGGCGGTCGATTGGGAAGAGCGCATCGACATGGAGCGGCTGCGCACGGAGCGCCTGGCCCGGGTCAAGCAGTTCTTGAAGCAGTCGGACCTGGGCGCGTTGCTGTGCTTCGACATGAACAACGTCCGCTACATCACCGCGACGCACATCGGCACCTGGGCCATGGACAAGCTGGTGCGGTTTACGCTGCTCCCGCAGGACGACGAGCCCATCCTCTGGGATTTCGGGTCGGCCGCGCGTCACCACCAGCTCTACTGCCCCTGGTTGGGCCAGCGGTCACGCGCCGGCATCTCGACCCTGCGCGGCGCGTATCCCCAACAGGCCGAAGATGTGGCGCGCAAGATCCGCGTCGAGCTCGAGGAGCGGGGCCTGCTGGGGGAACCGGTTGGCGTCGACGTGGTGGAGCTCCCAGTCCTGTTTGCCCTGCAGCGACAGGGTGTGAAGGTCACAGACGGCCAGCGGCTCATGCAGGAGGTGCGCAAGATCAAGACCCGGGATGAGATCACCTGCCTGACCACCGCCTGCATGATGGTGGACGCCGCCTACGAGGCGCTCTACGAGGCCATGCGACCTGGGATGCGCGAGAACGAGGCCGTGGCCCTGGTCAACAAGGTGCTCTACGACCTGGGCTCGGAGCACGTGGAGGGCGTGAATGCCATCTCGGGTGAACGCTGCAGCCCGCACCCGCACGTCTACACCGACCGCGTCCTGCGGCCAGGGGATCCGGTCTACTACGACATCCTGCACAGCTACATGGGGTACCGCACGTGCTACTATCGCACCTTCGTGGTGGGCAGCGCCAGTCAGGCCCAGGTGGACGCATACAAGCGTTGCCGTGACTACCTCGACGAGGCCATCAGCCTCATCCGGCCCGGCGTGACCACCGCCGATGTGGTGGCAGTCTGGCCCAAGGCCCAGGAGTTCGGCTTCGCCAATGAGGAGGCGGCCTTCGCTCTCCAGTACGGGCACGGTGTCGGCCTGTCGATCTGGGAGAAGCCCATCTTCAGCCGGCTGCTGTCCTTCGACCATCCCGAGGTCATTGAAGAGGGCATGGTGTTCGCGCTGGAGACCTTCTGGCCAGCGACGGACGGGTGGTCGGCGGCACGCATCGAAGAACAGCTGGTGGTCACCAAGGACGGCTGCGAGGTGATCACCCGGTTCCCGGCCGAGCAGTTGCTCGTGGCTGGCCAGCGGTACTTCACGGCCGCAGGGCCCCTGCCCGTGACGCGAGAGACCCAGTCCAATCTGAACCGGTTGCCATCGGCCAGCCCAGTGGCAGCGGTGGTCGCCAGTGCAGGCGTCGAGGGCCGCGCAGGAAGCGGGACGCTCCCCTGAGGCCGCCGCGCAGCGCCCGGATCGTGGAGGCCGCAGGCGATGGGTGATGAGTACGAACGGCTGCGAGTGGCGGTGGTGCAAGCCGCGCCGGTCTTCCTCGATCGGGAGGCCACGACCGCCAAAGCCTGCCGGCTGATCCGGGAGGCGGCAGGGACCGGGGCGCGAGTCATCGGTTTCCCCGAAGGGTTCATCCCCGGCCATCCGCTCTGGTACCACTTCCATCCGGCGACGGCGCCCACCAGCGGCGCCATGGCCGCCCGCCTGTTCGCCAACGCCGTGGAGATTCCCAGCCGCACCACCGAGGCGCTGTGTACGGCGGCGCGCGAGACGGGCACGTGGGTGGTCATGGGGCTCTGCGAGCGGCGGGCGCACACGTCGGGCACGCTGTTCAATGCCCAGCTCTTCATCGGCCCCGACGGCGAGATCCTGGGCAAGCATCAGAAGCTCACTCCCACGGTGGGCGAGCGGTTGGTGCACATGGGAGGCGATGCGAGCACGCTGCGGGCGTTCGCGACCGGCTTCGGAAGGATCGCGGGCCTGATCTGCGGCGAGAGCTTCAATCCCCTGGCGGTCTTCGCGCTGATCGCCGAGTATCCCCAGATCATTGTGGTCAGCTGGCCGAACCGGTTCCCCAGCCGAGGGATGTCCTGCCCGGAGCGGTCGCTCCTGGCGGGGCGCGCGTTGGCGCTTGCGGCCAAGGCCTTCGTGCTCAACTGCTGTGGGGCCATGACCGACGAGATGCGGGAGCTGTTGGTCTACAGGGAGGAGGACAGAGAGACCCTCTGGGACCAACAGGCAAGTGGCGGCTCGAGCATCGCCGGACCGTCCGGGGCGGTCATCGCGGGTCCCATGGGCGCCGAGGAGGGAGTCCTCTGGGCCGACATCGATCTATCCCAGTGCGTTGCAGAGAAGATCCGCCACGACTATGCCGGCCACTACAACCGGCCGGACGTCTTCCACCTCACCATCCGGCGTACGGACGCCTCGATGGTGACCCGCGAGAGCTGACGCAACGCGCGACGGGCGCGGGGAGGACTGCCGATGGCTACCGACGTCATCATGCCTGCGCTGGGCATGGCCCAGGAGACCGGCACGGTGCTACGCTGGTTGAAGCACGAGGGAGAGGCTGTCGTCCGGGGCGAGCTGCTACTGGAGATCGAGACCGACAAGGCCACGGCCGAGCTGGAGGCGCCGGCCACTGGCGTGCTGACCGCAGTGACGGCCGCAGAAGGCGATATCGTGCCGGTCGGGACGGTGATCGCGAAGATCCTGGAGCCTGGCGAGCTGCCGCGGCCAGAGCGTGCGGCTCCGCCCCGCGCTGGGGGCCGGGTGCCGGCATCCCCCAAGGCCAGGAAGCGTGCCGCCGAGCAAGGGATCGACCTGACGACGGTGGGCGGCTCGGGCCCGGGCGGCGCGGTGCTGGCCAGTGATCTTCCAGGTGCCCAGGCCGGCCTTGCGATGAGCACCGCCTGGCGCCTGATGGCCGAGCGGACCGCTCAGAGCTGGACCACAGCGCCCCATATCTTCCTGATGCGCGACGTGCGCGCCGACCGGCTCGCCGACTGGCGCGCCGCGTGCCAGAGGCGCTTCGAGGTGGAGATCACCTACACGGACCTGCTGGTCCGGCTCGTCGCGGCCGCCTTGCGGCGGCATCCGCGTCTGTGTGCCAGGTGGGAGGGGGGACGCCTCCTCCCCGGCGAGGGCGTCCACATCGGCATCGCGGTGGCGATCGACGACGGGCTGGTGGTCCCTGTCATCCGGGACGCGGACCGCCTGACGCTGGCTGAGATCACGCGACGGCGCAGCGACCTGGTGACGAGGGCCCGGGACCACCGGCTCCGGCCGGACGATCTCGCCGGCGGCACGTTCACCATCAGCAACCTGGGCATGTACGCCGTGGATGCGTTCTGCGCCATCATCAATCCGCCGCAGGCGGCGATCCTGGGAGTCGGCCGCATCGCCGAGCGCGTGGTCCCGGTGGGAGGCCGCCCCGAGATCAGGCTGACCATGACCCTGTGCCTGGCGTGCGACCATCGCGTGGTGGACGGGGCGCGCGGCGCGCAGTTCCTGGACACCCTTGGCGACCTGATCGAGGAACCGGCAGGCCTGCTCGACTGAGGCGATGACCGTCGACGCCCACGCGCAC
>JAVKIJ010000090.1:0-11254 GCA_031459535.1 Candidatus Fervidifonticultor quintus
GAGACCACCGGGATCGTGGGTTTCCGCTCCCGGGAGTCCAGGTCGGGCGATCCCCAGATAGTGGTGCAGATGCCCTCGTGGATGCGTTCCCCCGGGCTGATGAAGATGGCCCCCACCGCGCCCCCCTTGATGAAATCAGCGACCTTCCCGGGAGACGCATAGCCTTCCGTGAGCACGATCCTGCCAGCGATGCCGGCAGTGTCGCGGCCGATGCCCTCGAACAGGCCGCGGATGTGGCCCAACTGCCCGGTCGAGAGGTAGACCACCTCACCCCGCTTCCACCTGCCGCCCGTGGACAGCGACATGGACGGAGTCTTGGCGAACAGCGACCGCCGTTCGGGCGCCAGGACTTCGAGCCTGGCCCTCCTCGGGACGCTGATGAACAGCGTGGGCGTATGGACCGTATGCGGCACACCGTGCGTCTTCAGGCGCCTGCTTAGGTAGTCGAAGGCCCGCTTCTCGTCTCTGGTGCCCGATGCGCGAACGAGGCGGGTATAGGCCTCGACGAGCGCCCACGGTTCGTCCAGCGAGACCTCGGCGGTGAGCAACTGCTCGTCGGACTCATTGCGCCAGGTGCTGATGGCTGTCATCAACGCCTCCTTGGTAGGGTATAAGCCGATCGGGTTCCTCCCGGGCAGGTGCCGCGGTCCCCGCCCCCGGCAGGAATGCGGCGCGTGACCTGGAACGGCCCGGAGTGCCCGTTCCTGTGTCGGGCGGGCGCCACGGTTGACGAAGCCCATTGAGAGGAGAGACCAGCCCGTGAAGATTGAATTCTCCGCGGACCAGTTCAGGGCCTTGGTGGAGCTCGCCTATCTGGGAAACTGGATGGTGAATGGAATTCGCGTCCCCGCTGACCATGTGGAGCGGTACAGCCAGGTTGAGCAGTACCTGTTCTCGCTGGCGGGCCAGTTCGGTCTCCGGGACGTCGCCGAGATATACGAGCCCTTGGCGGCCCGGGTTCCAACGGCTGCGTTCGAAGAGCGCATGGCGGAGTGGATCGCCGAGTACGACAACCAGACCTTCTGGGACGAGCTGGTAGACCGTCTGGCCGATCGCGACCTGTTTATCGAGTACGGTGAGGCATTCGGCGCATTGCCCGTAGAGCAGCAGCTCGCGAAGCGGGAGCCCATCGTCCAACGGTACGAGCGCGAGTTCCAAGAGCACGGGCTGGATCGCGTTCGCATCCCGGAATTCTAGCGGCGTGGGATCAGCGCCGTCAATCCTGGCGTCATCTCACAGCTTCAACCGGGGATCGAGCGCATCACGAAGACCGTCTCCGAGGAAGTTGTATGCCAGGACCGTGGTCAGGATCAGCAGCCCTGGGTAGACGGCCAGGTTGGGTGCCGACCAGATGTAGATCTGCGCGTTCTGCAGCATGTTGCCCCACGACGGCAGCGGGGGGCGAATCCCCAGTCCCAGGTAGGAAATGGCCGACTCAGTTAGAATGGCAAACGCCACATTCAGCGTCGCCGCCACGATGATGGACGGGACGACCTGCGGCAGGATGTGACGGAACATGATGCGCCCGTCGCGGGCGCCGATGCTGCGCGCCGCGTCGACAAACTCGGTCACGCGCCACCGCAGGAACTCACCGCGTACGACGCGCGCCACGGGCATCCAGGCCGTCAGGCCGATGACGATGGTGACCGTGACCGGGCCTCCGCCGAAGACAGCGAGGGCGGCCAGGATCACGAACAGGGTCGGCAGCGCCATCATGGCGTCGGTCAACCGCATCAGCGTCACGTCCTGCCAGCGACCGAAATAGCCCGCCAGGGCGCCGACCGCCACACCCACCGAGACAGAGATGGCCATGGCCACGAAGCCCACCGCCAGCGACACTCGGGCGCCGAGCACCAGGCGAGCCAGGACGTCCCGGCCGATCTCGTCGGTGCCGAGCGGGTGCTGGACGCTGCTCCCCGCGAGACGCGCGATAGGATCCGCGGCGAACGGGTCGAGGGGCAGGAGCCACGGACCCAACATGGCGATCAGGTGGACCGCCGCCAAGAAAGCCAGGGCCGCGAGCGCCGGCCCATTGCGCCGCAGACGGCGCGCCGCGAGCCGCCACAGGGTCCGCGGCGGCGCCGGGCCGACGAGCACCACTGTCGGGGCCGGGACCCCGAGGTCGACGCTTGCGGGCGGCCGCGCGCTAGCCATAGGTGATGCGGGGATCGAGCCAGCCGTATGCCAGATCCACGAGCAGGTTTGAGAGAATGACCACCACGGCCACCACCACCGTAATCGCCATGACCATCGGGTAATCACGGCCGATGGTGGACGAGACGGCAAGCTGTCCCATCCCCGGCCAGCCGAAGATCGTCTCGGTGATCACGGCCCCGCCGGCGAGGCGGGGCACCAGCACCCCCAGCACCGTCACCACGGGGATCAGGGCGTTGCGGATCGCGTGGCGGGACAGCACCACGTGATCTGGCAGCCCCTTGGCCCGCGCGGTGCGCACGTAGTCCTGCCCGATTTCCTCGATCAGCGCCGACCGCATGAAGCGCACCAGGTTGGGCAGCGTCGCGGTGGCCAGCACCAGTGCCGGCAGCACCAGGTGCGTGAGGCGATCGGCCAGGGAGAACGGTGCGCCGGGCGTGGCCAGGCCTGAAGCCGGGAGCCAGTGCAGGTGCACTGTGAAGACCAGGATCAGGAGGATGGCGAACCAGAATGCGGGGATCGAGACGCCGATGAACGAGAGGAACGTCACCACGTGGTCGGCCAGCGAGTAGCGCCGCGTCGCGGAGATGATGCCGGCGGGGATGCCGATCAGGATGGACAGGGCCAGGGCGCTGCCGCCGAGCAGGAGCGTGTTGGGCAGGCGTTCCAGGATGACCTCGTTGACCTGGCGGCGGTCACCGAACGAGCGGCCGAAGTCCGCCCGCAGCGCCGCCCCGATCCACTTGAGGTACCGCACGGGGAGGGGTTGGTCCAGGCCCAACTGACGGGCAAGCGCCTCCCGCTGGTCCGGCGTTGACTCCATGGTCATCATGATCGCCGGCCCGCCCGGCGCCATGGAGACCATGGCGAAGGTGAGCGTGGACACCACCAGGAGCACGACCAGGGCCTGGAAGGCGCGTTCGAGCAGGTAGCGTCCCACGGCGGCTCCGGTGAGGCGGCTGGATCAGATCGGCGAAGCGGCAGGCCCCGCCGGGGGACCCGCCGCTTCGCTTCGATACCGCGCTGCTACTCCAGCTTCCACTCGTTCGCCCACTGGAAGGCCGCTCGCAGGTGAATCGGCGGGATACCTTTCAGCCGCTTGTTCCACGCCCGGATCTCGTTGGGCCACCAGAGCTGGAGGTAGGGGAGATCCTCTGCCAGCAGTTCCTGGAGTCTCTTATAGATGCGCTCGCGCTCGGCGATGGTGGTGGCCCTGCGCCCGGCTTCCATCAGCGCGTCTGCCTCCCTGTTGTTGTACATGGGAAGGTTGAAGCCCCGCTCCGCGGCGCTGCTGTGGGCATAGTTGAAGAAGTCCGGGTCCTCGGGCATGATCCACCAGCCCAGCAGCGCGTCGTAGCGCCGCGCCAGCATGCCCTGGATGAACACGTTGAACTCGCGGCCTTCCAGCACGGTCTCGATTCCCACGGCCCGCAGGTATTGTTGCACCAGGGCCGCCAGGGGCTCGAAGTACTGGACGGTCGGGTACAGGAGGGTGAAACGGAACCGCTGTCCTCCCTTGGTCAGCACGCCGTCCGCGCCGGGCTGCCAGCCGGCCTCGGCGAGCAGTTGCCGGGCCTTGGCGCGGTCGAACTCGTACGTCTTCACGTTGGGGTTGAAGAAGTTCTTGAGCACCGGCGTGAGCGGGGAGCTCGCCGGGGTGGCGAAGCCCTCGAGGAACCCTCGAATCATTGCCGGGCGGTCCATGGCGTGCATCATGGCCTGGCGGACACGGCGGTCCTGGAACAGCGGGTTGCGGTGATTGGGCGCCAGGTAGTAGAAGTTGTTCTGAGGCAGAGTGTTGATCTCCACGTTCGGCCGGCCCTGGACGGCCTTGACCAGCGCCGGGTTATCGATGAAGAGGATGTTGAGATCGCCGGCGAGGAACTGGGCGATCTGCGCGTTGACGTCAGGCAGCACCTTGTAGGTGATCGTGTCGATGGACGGCGCCCCGCCGAAGTAGGCCGGATTCTTCTCCAACGTCACATACGAGCCCGACACGTACTCCTTCATCTTGTAGGCGCCTGTGCCGATGGGCATGCGCTTGTTGAACGCGTCGTGGGTCCAGTAGTTCTCCGGCGCCACGCCGGCGAAGGCGTGCCGGGGAATGATGCCGGCGTTGACGCCGACGACTGCCACGAGGCTGGCCTGGGGCGCGGACATGAGAAACTGGATCGTGTACGGATCGACGACCCGGGTTTCCTTGATATTGCTGAAGGCAGCCCGCCCGGTGGCACCGAGGCGGGGGTTGAGGATGATGTCATAGGTGAACTTGACGTCGTCGGCGGTGAAGTCGCGGCCGTCGTGCCACTTCACTCCCCGGCGCAGCTTGAAGGTCCAGGTGAGGCCGTCGGCCGAGACATCCCAGGACTCGGCCAGGTCGCCGACCCATCGCGACTCTTTGCCCCACTTGGTGAGGCCATTGAAGAGGACCCTGGTCACGAAAATCGACTCGACGAAGTGCCGGGGGTGCCAGGGATTGAACGTCGGGTCGCCGACGATCGGGAAGACCACGCCGCCGCCCGGCGCAGGTCCGCCCGCGGCGGGCGGGACGACAGCCACGGCCAGGAGCAACCCGACCACAGCCAGTGGGAAGAGACGAGCACGCATCAGCCTACCCCCTTTGCTTTGGGCGCCTTCGCGGCACCGCGCCGTTGCCCGTCGGCTCCGGCAGCCACGTGTAGCTCTGCTTGTGGATCCGCAGGATCATGGACGTGTCGGTGCGAATGATGCCCGGCACGCCGGCCAGACGGTCGACCAGGAAGTCGTGCAGGCTGTCGGTATCGGGCAGCACCACCTCGATGATGATGTCGAACGTGCCGGTGGTGACGGCGATGTACCGGACCTCCGGCATCTCCATCAGCCTGGCCAGCGCCCGCTTCACCTTGCTGCGCTGGACGTTCAGGCCCGTGATCGCGGAGGCGTGCATACCGACCTTGATGAGATCGGCCACGGCCACGACGCGGATCACCCTATCGGCCAGCAGCCGCGACAGGCGGTTGCGCACCGTGCCCTCGGTGACGCCCAGGGCCCTGGCCAGGGCGCTGTAGCTGGTCCGGCCGTCTCGCTGGAGGGCGCAGATAATGCCCTGGTCGAGGGCGTCGAGCTGGTTGGCGTGCCGCATGCACTCCCGCCCGGGTTGCTATCTTGGTCCGTGGCTCTGATTTCCGAAGCAGAACTCAGGCGCCGCTACGAATATCGAAAGACATCGCCGGCCTGTTAGCTGGCAGCCTATCATGAACGGGGAAGGGGGGTCAACTCCCCCAGTTCCCCCGTTGCGATGGGGCTGGTCGAGCCCTGGGGAGCGAGGCGCCGCAGGATTCGCGCACCACCAGCCGGGGCTGAAAGACCACGGTCTGGGGGCGCCCGGTACGCCGTGTCTGTAAGCGCTCCAGCATCAGTCGGCCGGCAGCGGCGCCGAGCTCATAGCCCGGCTGCGCCACCGCGGTGAGCGGGGGCGTCAGGATCGGTGCCCAGTCCATATCGTCGAAGCCCACCACTGCCATCTCTTCGGGAATCCGGACGCCGGCCTCCTTGAGGCCCAGCAGCGCGCCGATCGTCATCAGGTTGTTGGCCACGAAGATCGCGGTCGGCCTGACCCGCAGGCGCAGGAACCGGCCGACCAGCTCGTACCCGCTCTGCTCTTTGAACGTGCCCTCGAGGACCAGCTCGTCGTCGAGGGCGAGCCCGGCGTCTTGCAGGGTGGCCCGATACGCTTCGAGACGCTCGCGCCCCGTATACAGGCGCCGTGGGCCGCTGATGATGCCGATGCGCCGGTGCCCCAGCCGGATGAGGTGCTCGATGGCGGCGCGCACGCCGGCCCGGTTGTCGATGAGCACGGCGTCGGCGGCCAGCCGCGAGAGGCGCCGGTCGATCTGCACAATGGGAGTGCCGCCGGCCAGTATGCTCCGCAGTGCCGATGCCGACCCACCGCTCGGCGAGATGATCAGGCCGTCAACGCGCTTCTGGCGAACCGTGCGGAGGTACATCCCTTCCTTGTCCGGATCTTCATCGGCGTTGCACAGCACGATGGCGTATCCCTCCGCCAGGACCACGTCCTCAATGCCGCGCACGACGGAGGCGAAGAAGGGGTTGGCGTTGTCCGAGACAATGACGGCCAGCGTGTGGGTCCGGCCCTTGATCATGCTCCGGGCGATCGCGTTGGGGTGGTAGTCCAGCATCCGGGCGGCGCGCAGGATGCGGGCGCGGGTGGCGTCACTCACGTACCCGTACTCGCCCAGCGCCCTGGCCGCCGTGGCGACGGATACCCCGGCGCGCCGCGCGACATCGCGAATGGTGGCCATCTGGTAACGTTCTCCTCACTTCCACCCGGGTGATAGGGGTTCCTCCGGGTCTCGGGCAGGTCTAGCCCGGGGCCGGGTGGGGGGTTGGATTGAGCAGGAGTTCTGGCGTGGGGGAAGCGAATTCTCCCAGGGACCTGATAACGTTCTCTCACTCTTGCCACGGAGGCTGCCCATGCGCGCGCCGAAGATCGGCATCCTCACGTTCTCCGACGGCAGGCCGCACGTGCACCGCGAGCTGCTGTCGCTGACCCGCCAGTTCCAGGACCGCCTGGCCGCGCGGCTGCAGGCCATCGGGTGGGAGGTCGCCACCGGGCGTGAGATCATCTGGAACACCGACCAGGCCACGAGCGAAGGCCGCTACCTCGCGGCCCAGGGCGTGGAGGCCACGATCTTCAACTATGCCATCTGGGCCTGGCCGCACTACTCCGCCATTGCCGCGCAGTTCGTGCCCGGGCCGATCCTGATGTTCAGCAACGTCAACCCGCAGTACCCCGGGCTGGTGGCGATGCTGGCCGCAGCCGGGAGCCTGGACCAGGTCGGGGCCTTCCACGGCCGTGTCTCGGGCGACATTGACGACGAGAAGGTCTTCGAGCGGGTGCTGCAGTTCCTGCGGCCGGCGGTGGCGAAGAACCGGCTGCGCGGCGAAGTCTACGGCGTCATCGGCGGCCGGTCCATGGGGATGTATACGGCGGTGCCGGCGCTGGACCACTGGCAGCGCCACTTCGGCATCGACATCGAGCACATCGACCAGTTCGAGATCGTGCGCCGAGCCCAGGCGGTCCCGGACAGCCGGGCGGATGCCGGCATCGCCTGGCTGCAGCGCCACGGGGCGACGATTCACTACGACGGCGCCAAGCTGACCCCGCAGCTGTTGCGGCGCCAGATCAAGGCCTACCACGCGGTTCGCGAGCTCATCGACGAGTGGCGCCTGGACTTCTGCGGGATCAAGGGGCAGCCCGAGATGACCAACCACTTCGCCACCATGGATGTGGCCGAGGCGTTCCTGAACGACCCGTACGACTGGGAGGGCCCACACGATCCGGTGGTCTGCGCCACCGAGGCGGACAGCGACGGTGCGCTGACCATGGAGGTCTTCAAGCACATTGCGCGCACCCCTGTGCTCTTCGCCGACGTGCGGCACTACGACGCCGAAGAGAACATGTGGGACTTGGTGAACTCCGGCGCGCATGCCACATACTTTGCGGGTAAGTCGTTCGACCCCGCGGTCAACCTCAAGCACGTGCACCTCTACCCGGCGATCATCTACTTCCCGGCCGGTGGCGCCTCCGTGATGCACATTGCGGCGCCTGGCGAGGTGACCCTGGCGCGGCTGGCCCGGCGCAACGGCCGGTACTGGATGGCCATCGTGCCCGGCGAGTTCCTGCAGTTCTCCCCGGAGAAGGCGGCCGCCAAGGCCAGGGCCACCACACCCGAATGGCCGCACGCGTTCGCTAGGTTCAACGTGTCGGCCGAGGAGTTCCTCGGCGAGTACGACTCCAACCACATCCACGGCGTCTACGGCAACTACGTGGAGGACCTGGTGTGGTTCTGTAAGATGACCGGGATCGAGCCCCGGGTCTTCGCGTGAGGACCTCGTGGCGACGCGCTACACGATCGGGGTAGACTTCGGCACCGAGTCGGTGCGGGCGGTGCTGGTCGACGTGGCCGACGGCCGCATCGCGACCACGGCGACCTATACCTATCCCCACGGTGTCATTGATCGCGCCTTGCCTGAGACCGAAGAACGTCTGCCGCCCGACTGGGCGCTGCAGCACCCCGGCGACTGGATCGAGGCGCTGCAGACTCTACTGCGCTCCATGGCCGCTACAGCGCCGCAGCAGGCCATCATCGGGATCGGCGTGGACTTCACGTCGTGCACCGTGATGCCCACCACGGCCGAGGGCGCGCCGCTGTGCCTGCTGCCCGAGTTCGCCAAGAACCCCAACGCCTGGCCCAAGTTGTGGAAGCACCACGCGGCGCAGCCGTACGCGGACCGGATCAACGCCACCGCAGGCCGGCCAGGAGGAGAGTTCCTCCAGTGGTACGGAGGGCGCACCTCGTCGGAGTGGTCCTGGGCCAAGGCCTGGCAGGTGCTGGCCGAGGCGCCGCAGGTCGCCACAACCGCCGCCCGCTGGATCGAGGGCGGCGACTGGATCGTCTGGGAGCTGCTGGGGGCGGAGGTACGCAGCGCCTGTCAGGCCGGGTACAAGGCGCACTGGCAGAAGGATGCGGGCTTTCCTCCCGCCTCTTACTGGGCGTCGCTGCACCCGGGGCTTGAGGCGTTCCTCGACAAGCTCGGGCCGACACCCCAGCCGGTCGGCGCCCGTGCCGGCGGTCTGTGCGACGCCTGGGCGCGACGTACCGGGCTGCGGCCCGGGACCGCCGTGGCCGTGGCGGTGATTGACGCCCATGCCGGTGTGCCTGCGGTCGGCGTCTGCCGGCCCGGCCAGCTCGTCGCCATCATGGGCACGTCCACCTGCCACCTGCTCGTCGACCCGCACCGACGTGCCGTCCGGGGCATCTCGGGCGTCGTCGAAGATGGCATACTCCCGGGGCTCTTCGGCTACGAGGCCGGACAGGCCTCGGTGGGCGACATCTTTCAGTGGTTCGTGCGGAACGCGGTCCCGGCCGGGTACGCCTCGGGTGCCGGCGAAGGCGAGGCCGCCGTCTACGACCGGCTCGCAGCCGAGGCCGCGCGGCTGGCCCCGGGTGAGAACGGCCTGCTGGCCCTCGACTGGTGGAACGGCTGCCGCACGCCGCTGGTGGACGCCGAGTTGTCCGGGCTCATCGTGGGACTCACGGTGACGACCCAGCCCCACGAGATCTACCGCGCGCTCCTGGAGGCTGCGGCCTTCGGTACCCGGCGCGTCATCGAGACCTTTGAAGACGGCGGGGTGCCCGTGCACGAGGTCCACGCCTGCGGGGGGCTCGCCGAGCGCAATCCGCTGCTGCTGCAACTGACCGCCGACATTATCGGCCGCGAGGTGTTGGCTGCGGGAGTCCAGCATGCCTCTGCGGTGGGGTCGGCCATCTATGCCGCGGCCGCGGCGGGTGGGTCCGCGGGCGGCTACGACACCATGGACGAGGCCGTACGGCGCATGGGCGGCAAGGAGCGCGTGACGTATCGGCCTCGCCCCGCGGCCCAGCGCGTTTACGAAGGGCTCTATGGAGATTACCTGGCACTAGCCCGCTACTTTGGTGAAGGCGGGACCGGCATCATGAAGGAGCTGCGGGCACGGCGCAGGCACTACGCCGCCGGGGATACGTCGCCGTGACCGGCGGTGTGGGGACGGTGATACGATCAGGCGGAGGGATGCGTTAGGGGGTGAGAAGCGCATTTTGCGGATGCCTGGCAGAGTCCGATGGAGGTGAGGACAATGGTAGGAATGGGAGCGACGTCGCGGGTGACGAGGCGCACCTTCATCAAGGGCGCTGCGGCCGCGGCGGCGAGCCTGGTGGTATCAGACCCGTGGTCGCGCACATTCGCCCAGGAACGGGTGATCACCCTCGACTACTACACGCTGTTCCACAGCGGTGATGCGGCGGCCATGGAACGCATCGTGCGCGCCTTCAACGCCGAGCACAAGACGGTGCGGCTCAACCTGCTGCAGGGGCAGTGGGCCGAGTACTACGCACAGCTCTTTGCCGCAGTCGGCGCGGGCAACGCGCCCCACATCGGCATCTGCCACAGCAGCCGCATCATGGATGTCTGGCGGGCGCTGACGCCGCTCGAAGAGTCCCGGGCGGGCAACCTGCTGGAGCTCGCCGACCTCAAGATGCGTGACTACACCAAGAACGTGTGGGACTCGGGCGTCTACCAGGGCAAGCGCTATCTTGTGCCGCTGGATTCCCACATGTGGGGCTTCTGGTACAACAAGGACCTGTTCCGGCAGGCGGGTCTCGACCCCGACAAGCCGCCGGAGACCCGGGACGAGTTCGAGCGCGCCGCCGACGCCATCAAGTCCCGGACGGGCAAGTTCGCGTTCCACCCCGCCGAGGACGCGCTGCCGCGTAAGATCCGGCGCGCCTGGGAGATCTTCTTCTGGGGCCAGGGCGGTGAACTGCTCACCCGGGACGGCCGGCGGGCCGCGTTCAACGATGAGCGCGGGCTGCGCGCCCTGGACTATCTTGTCGGCGTGATCCGCCGCGGCTGGAACCAGCCAGGCACCGACGGCTTCAAGCAGTTCGCCGCGGGCCAGCTCGGCATGCTCCTGGCGGGCAACTGGTACTTCCCGACCGCCAAGGAGAGCGGCGTCAACTTCGGCTTCCACTATGTGCCGAAGTTCTTCGACAAGCCAGTGACCTGGGGCGACAGCCACAACCTGGTGATCCCCCGGCAGCGGCCCGAGCGGACGAGCAACGAGATGCTCGTGGCTGCCATCAACGCCATCAAGTGGATCAACCGGCACTCCGACCTGTGGGGCATCTACGGCGGCCACATCCCGGCCTATCTGGCCGCGCAGCGAAGCGCCGACCTGCTCAAGTCCGATACCTGGCAGATCGCGCTGCGCAAGTTCGCCGATATGGCCAACCAGGGATGGGTCCACTATCCACTCATCCACGAGAAGGCCCCGCAGGTCCACTCGGCCATCGAGCCGTACATCCAAGAGGCCTACAACGGCCGCCTCGCCCCCCGGGACGCGCTGGCCCGGGCGGAGGCGGAAGTCAACCGCGTGCTCGGGAGCTAGGAGCCCGTCCCGGAAATGGCGTCGAGATGAGATGCTATGAGACCTGACCTGCTTGTGAAGCGAGTACCAGGCCAGGAAAGCTCTTGGGCCGGGATCATCCCGTGCTCACCC
>JAVKIJ010000091.1:0-11159 GCA_031459535.1 Candidatus Fervidifonticultor quintus
TGGTCGAGCAGATTCGGATCATGGTGACAGACACGCTGCGCGCGGGCGGAGAGGTCACGGTCGCCTCGCTCCGCGATCGGCTGCAGACCAGCCGCAGGTATGCGCTGGCGCTGCTCGAGTACTTCGACGCCATGCGGGTGACGCGGCGCGTCGGAGACCGTCGCGTCCTGGGTGCGCTGGCCGACGAGCCGCTCCCGCGGAGTCGTCACCCCGGCTAGTCCCCGGTAGCGATCCTGACCTCTCCCACGCGCGTCTGGGCCGACCAGGTCTCGAACTCCACGCACAGGCCGGGCGAGATGGGGAGCGGCACTCGGCCGGTGGCCCCAGGCCGGAGCTGCAGCACCACGGCTGACCCAGTGCGGAGTTCCTGCACCGGCCGCGGTGATGGCGGCAGGGGAGGCAACGATGCAAAGACCCGACACGTGACGGTCAGGTCCGCCGCCACCGTCACGCTGGCGACCAGCAACGTGCTCGTGTTGGTGACCACCGCCATGAAGGTATCCCGGGTGGGGGGCGTGGAGGTCGTCTGGATCTCGACGCGAATGAGTCGGGCCACCAGCGTGGCGAACTGTTGAAGTTCCCGAACAATTTCGCCGGTGCGCTCGGCCAGGGACCCGGTGATGGATCCAGCCGGCCTGATGACTACGGCGTACCGCCGCACAATATCAGCGACCGGCAGCCGTACCTCGAAGGTTGCGATCCCGCCTGAGGGCACGGGAATGGGTACCAGAGGCGCGTCGGCCTGACCGAGCGGCTGGCCGCCCGGGCCGAAGGCCCTGACCTCGGCGTAGGCCGACCGCGTCCGGCTCCGGTTCTCGACGACCCCGGTCACTACCAGCGTGGAATCCTCCACGCGCGCGGACACCGTCCGGATGCTCCACGTGCCGGATGCAGTCGTCGGTGCCGGCGCGGGCGCAGAGGGTGTTGGGCCAGGGATCGGGGACACCGTCGGAGAGGGCACCGGCTGGGACCGCGGGAGGTCCTCGGGCGGGAACACCGTCACGGCCTCCACGCGGCCACCGCGGAGAAGAAACGCAATCCCGCCAAACGGATAGGACAATAGGTCGCCGTCGGCCTGGGGTGTGACCACGCTCGCCGGCGCGCCGGCGTACGCTTCCCGCACCCTGGAGGCCGGGGCGCCCGGGCCGATCCCTCGGCCGGTGCGGCACTGGCTGCTCCGCGTGCTGAGCTGCCAGACGGCGCCTCCTCGCAGGACGAGTTGCCACCAGGGAGCCAGCAGGTCGTAGATGGTCTCGTGCTCAGAGGTGTGCTGACGGACGGGTGGCCCGGCGACCGCCAGCGCCTCGCTCAGCGCCATGCCCAACCGGAGCGCGCCGATCCCTCGGCCCTCGACGATGGTGCACGGCGCCGGGCCGCCGCCGGCGAGCGGGGCCGCGCCAGACGCAGCGGCCAGCGCTCCTGCCAGCGCGGCGCCGACGACTACTGCTGCTCGGCGATGGTGACGTCCCCGACCCGGTGGCTCGACGACCACTGCACCGCGACCCCCTGACAGACGCCGCCGGCCAGGGTCAGGACGGCGTGCGCGGACGCTCCAGGCCGCAGCGGTTGCGCGACGATCACGCTGCCGGTCCACGTCTCCTGGACGAACTGGCCGGCCGCGGTCAAACGGCATGTCACGTTGACCTCGACCGTAACCGTGGCGCGTGAGAGGACGAGCCCGCTGCCGTTGGTCACCGTGACACCGAAGTCGTTGCGGGTGGGGTTGGGAGTCCTGGCCTGGACCTCCACCTGCAGCTGACGCGCCACGATGGGTGCGAAGATCGCGGGCGTGCGCACCTGACCTGTGTAGTCCGCGAGTTTGCCGCCGCCCCGCGCAGGGCGGATGGTCACGGTGAACCTGGTCACCACGTCGGCAATGGGAAACCGCACCTCGAAGGATGCAGCGCCTCCCGACGGGACGGGGTTGGGCTGAACCGGCGCGTTACCCTCGCCGACCCGGCGTCCGGCCGCGTTGAACGCCGCCACTTCGGCATAGGCGCTCTGCGTGGCACTTCTGTTCTCCACGGTTCCCGACACCACCAGGTCGGTGCCTTCCACCCGGAGGGAGACTGAGCGGACGCTCCACGCGCCCGCCGGCGTCGTGGGTGTGGCGGTCGGCGCAGGCGAGCTGGCCGGTGTGGGTGAGGTGGCCGGCTTGGGCGCAGAGGGTGTCGCAACGGCCGCGGGCGTGCGGGGGCCGCCCAGGCTCTCGGCCCGGAAGACCTCGACGGCGTCTACGCGATCGTGCTTGAGCAGGAAGGCCACGCCGAGGGTGGGATAGGTGAGGATCTGCCCCTCGGCAACGAAACGTGTGGTGCTGACCGGCGTGCCGGCGTAGGCCTCCCGAATCTGGTCGAGGGTGGCTCCCGGCCCGATGCCGCGCGTCGTGCGGCAGCCAGCCGCGCGCGTGGCCAGGCGTTGAACGATCCCGTCCTCCACGTTCACCTGGTCATAGAGGCCCCCAAAAAGGTAGATCGTCTGGGAACCCGATGCGATCTGTCGCAGCGGAGTTCCGGCGATGCCCAGCGCTGCGTGCACCGGCATGCCGATCTGGATGGCGGCGATCCCGAACCCTTCCGTAATGGTGCAGGCAAGCGGTCCTCCAAAGGCCGGAACGACGGCCAGTGCGGTCGCCAGGGCGGTGATCAGGACGAACCAGGTCTGCGCGCCCATAATGTTTCACCCACGGGGAGATTCGAGTGCCCGCAGTGAGTACCTTCCCCCCATCCGACGTGCGCAGTCACCCCGGTGGCCGGCTGGGCTTGCGCGGGGCTGAGGGGTAGGCCTACAATGCCCATGCGCGACCCCGGAGGGCAGTGTCCGCTGGTGCGGGCCCCGGTCTTCAAAACCGGTCGCTGGGCCGGGCCGGTCCAGGCTGGGTTCGATTCCCAGGGCCCTCCGCCAGGCACGTGGGGTTCCCGCGATCCCCGCGGTCAGATCCTGATGTCAACGATGGCGGAGACGCCCACGCCTGCCACGCGTCTGAAGGACTCCCAGGGCTTGAGGTTGTCGACGGGCACGTAGGCCTTGATGCGAAACACGGTCTGGAAGTCGGCCTCGAGCAAGGCCACGGCCTGCACCCGTTCCACCGCAGCCCGGGGGCCCGAAACCTGGGCTGCGCCAATATACGCGCCGGACGGGTTGCCGATGCCAATGGAGATGCTGAGGATCGGCACGACCTTGGTCTGCTCGCGGACGGCCACGCCGCGGTTCTGCAACAGGTCGTTGATGAAGTCGTTGATCTGCGGGGCAAACGTTCTCACTGCGTAGCCGATGCCCAGGGTCTTGATGATCCCGAAGATGTCCTGGCCGCGCGCCTGAGCGGCGAAGCCGCCCACGGTCAGCGCGGTAACCACCAGGAGCGCTGCGACGCGATCCATTCGCATGGACTGCCTCCTTGCCGGTTTTCGGCTCCTCTCCTGTTACGCAGCAGGCGTGGACCGGGTTCCGTCCATCACTGGGTGACGGCGCCTTCCGATGCCGACGACACCAGGCGAGCGTACTTGGCCAGCGCGCCGAAGGTGTAGCGGGGCGCCGGCGCGGCCCAGGCCCGGGCACGCTCGGCCAGCACGTCCGCTGGCACGTCGAGGTCCAGGCGACGGCTGGGAAGGTCGAGGACGATGGGGTCGCCCTCGTGCACCAGGGCCAGGGGACCGCCGACCATCGCCTCGGGCGCCACGTGCCCGACCATGAGCCCGTGGGTGGCTCCAGAGAACCGGCCGTCAGTGATCAGAACGACCCGGTCCCCCAGCCCGCGTCCGACCAGCGCCGCGGTGACACTGAGCATCTCGCGCATGCCCGGGCCGCCCTTGGGTCCTTCATAACGGATGACCACCACGTCGCCTGGGTTGATCTGGCCTCGGATAATCGCGGCGAATGCGTCTTCCTCTCGGTCGTACACGCGGGCGGGACCGCGGTGTCTGGTTTGGGTAACGCCCGCCGTCTTGATGACCGCGCCGTCGGGCGCCAGGCTGCCACGCAGGATCGCCAGACCTCCCTCCTGCGACAGCGGCGCAGAGACCGGGACCACGACCGGCCGGGCGTCGGTCGCAGCCGACGCCAGGTTCTCGCCGATCGTGCGGCCGGTCACCGTGAGCGCGTCGCCGTGGAGCAGACCCGCGTCAAGCAGCGCGCGCATGACGGCCGGGACGCCGCCGACCCGGTCGAGGTCGGCCATCACATAGCGGCCACCGGGCCGCATGTCGGCGATTCTCGGGGTTTTGCGGCTGAGCCGGTCGAAGTCGTCCAGAGCCAAATCAACGCCGGCCTCGCGGGCGATGGCCAGCAGGTGCAGGACCGCGTTGGTGCTGCCCCCCATGGCGACCACGACGCGGATGCCGTTCTCGAAGGACTGCCGCGTGAGGATGTCCCGGGGCCGGATGCCTTCACGGAGCAGGTGGAGCACGGCCTCGCCGGTGCGCCGATGCGCGTCGGCTCGGCGCGGGTCGAGCGCGGGAATGGACGCCGCGCCGGGCACCGACAGTCCCATAGCCTCGATAGCCGCAGCCATGGTGTTGGCCGTGTACAGACCGCCACAGGCTCCAGCGCCAGGGCAGGCCCGGCGCTCCAGCTCCTCTACAGACCGGGCGCTCATGCGGCCTTGCGCGTGCGCACCGACCGCTTCATAGACATCCTGGACGGTGACGTCCCGGCCCTCGAACTCGCCGGGCATGATGGTGCCACCGTACAGGAAGACTCCAGGCAGATTGAGCCGCGCCAGCGCCATGACCGACCCCGGCAGGCTCTTGTCGCAACCTGCGATGGCCACCAGGGCGTCGAAGCACTGGGCATGAGCCATGAGCTCTATGGAGTCGGCGATGACCTCGCGGCTGACGAGAGAGGCCTTCATGCCCTCGTGCCCCATGGCGATGGCGTCACTGACGGCGATGGTGCCGAACTCCTGCGGGGTCCCCCCCGCGGTCCGCACGGCTGCCTTCACGGCCTGGGCCTGCACGTTCAGGTTGAGATTGCAAGGGGTCACCTCGTTCCAGGTGCTGGCGATGCCGATCAGGGGCCGCCGCAGGTCGGCATCGGACAGCCCCGTTGCCCGGAGCATGGCACGGTGCGGTGCGCGCTCAACGCCGTCGGTCACCGTACGGCTACGGTGCCGTAGATCAACGTCAGTCAGCATCCTGGCCATTGCCAACCTCCCAGACGGCAGTATGGGTGACGATCACCCAGCAATTGGCCACGGACCCCTCGGTTTCCCCCCGCGCCCCAGGCCGCCTGTGGTAGCATGATGCCGTGACCCGCGAGCGTTCGCTGACCCCCATGATGCGGCAATACCAAGATCTCAAGGCGCGCTATCCCGGAGCGCTGCTGATGTTCCGCCTGGGCGACTTCTACGAGCTCTTCTTCGAGGACGCCAAGGTGGCGGCGCGGGAGCTCGACATCGTGCTGACGTCGCGGGAAGTGGGCAAGGGGCGGCGTGTGCCGATGTGCGGCGTGCCGCACCACGCCCTCAACGGGTACCTGGCGCGACTGGTGGACCGCGGGTATCGCGTGGCCATCTGCGACCAGGTCGAGGACCCGCGGACGGCCCGGGGCCTGGTAAAGCGGGACGTCACCAGGGTCGTCACGCCCGGGACGGTCATGGACGCCTCGATGCTGGAGGCGCGGGAGCACCGGTACCTGGCGGCGGTCGTGGAGCACGACGGCGCGTGGGGACTGGCGGCGGTCGACCTCTCCACGGGCGACTTCCTCGTGACGCAGGTCGCCGGCGCGGACGCGGCCCGCATCCTGAGCGATGAACTGGCCCGGCTCGATCTGCGCGAGGTCGTGGTGCCCGAGGGCATAGGAGAACCCGACGCGCTGGCGGCAACCGCGGCCACGCGTACGCCGCTGGAGGCGTGGCGGTTCGAACCGAGCACCGCGCGGCAGGCGCTGCTCCAGCACTTCCGCGTGGTCTCCCTCGAGGGGTTTGGCATCGAGCAGATGCCGATGGCCACTGCGGCTTCCGGGGCGCTGCTGCAATACCTGCAACAGACCCAGATGAGCCCGCTGCGCCAGCTCCGAGGGCCCCAGCTTTACAGTACCGACCGGTCCCTGGCCCTGGACGAGACCACCCGGCGCAACCTGGAGTTGCTGCGCAGCCGGCGCGACGGCGGGACGGCCGGCACGCTGCTGTCGGTGCTCGACGAAACCGTCACACCAATGGGGGGCCGGCTGCTGCGCGAGTGGCTCCTGCGGCCCCTGGTCGACGTCGAGTCCATCGTGCGCCGCCTGGACGCCGTTGCGGCTGCGCTACAGGATCAGGCCAGGCGTAGGACGATCCGGGCGTTGATGCGTGGACTGCCCGACCTGGCCCGCCTGGTCGGGCGCATCGGGCACGGGTCGGCCAACGCCCGCGATCTCGTGGCACTGCGCTCGGGGCTGGAGCGCCTGCCAGACCTGAAGGAAGAGGTTGCACGCCTGGACGACCCGGCGTCATTGGGCCGGCTGGCCGCCGCCATCGATCCACACGCCCAGATCGCGGCGCGCATCAGCCGCGCCATCGTTGACGACCCGCCAACGAGCATTCGGGACGGTGGCCTCATCCGGCCCGGGTACGATCGGACGCTGGATGAGCTGCGTAGCGCTGCAGCCGAAGGCAAGGCGTGGATTGCTGGTCTGGAGGCCGCAGAGCGCCAGCGGACCGGCATCAAGTCCCTGCGCGTGGGCTTCAACAGAGTCTTTGGCTATTACATCGAGGTGTCAAACGCCAACAGGCACCTGGTTCCGGCGGAGTACATCCGCAAGCAGACCTTGACGGGAGCGGAGCGATACATCACGCCGCAGATGAAGGACCGCGAAGCCGCCATTCTTGGGGCGGAAGAGCGCATGGCGGCCCTGGAGTATGAGCTGTTCGCGGCCCTGCGCGATGAAGTTGCTGCCTCCTCGGGTTCACTGCTGGACACCGCCCGGGCGCTGGCGGAGGTCGACGTGATCCTGGCCCTGGCAGAAGCCGCCGAGCGCGGCGGCTACACCCGCCCCCAGATCACCGACGCTCCCGTGCTGGAGATCAGAGGCGGTCGGCATCCGGTGGTGGAACGTCTGCTCCAGGGCGAGCGGTTCGTGCCCAACGACCTGCACCTCGATGTGCGGGACCGGGCCCTGCTCATCGTGACCGGTCCCAACATGGCGGGCAAGAGCACCCTGCTGCGACAGGCCGCGCTCATCACTATCATGGCCCAGATGGGGTCGTTTGTCCCGGCCTCGTCCGCGCGCATCGGCGTCGCCGACCGCATCTTCACCCGCGTGGGTGCCACAGACGACCTGGCGGCCGGCCGCAGCACGTTCCTGGTCGAGATGCAGGAGGTGGCCCGCATCCTCTCGGGTGCTACGATCCGGAGCCTGATCATCCTGGACGAGGTGGGCCGGGGCACCAGCACGTACGACGGTATGAGTCTGGCGTGGGCCGTCGTCGACTACCTGCACGAACGCATCGGGGCCCGCACGCTGTTCGCGACGCACTTTCACGAGCTCACGGAACTGGCCGACCTGCTGCCGCGGGTGCACAACATCGCCATGCAGGTGCGCGAGGAAGGCGACCGCATCGTCTTCCTGCACACCGCAGCCGAGGGCCGGGCCGATCGGTCGTACGGCATCCACGTCGCTCGCCTGGCCGGTATCCCCGACGAGGTCATCGAGGAGGCCAGGCGCATTCTCCAGCGACTCGAGGCGGCGGCGGCGCGTCCCGGCGAACCGGAGACGCATCGGATGCCGGCGCGGGCGCGGGGCGCCCGGCAGTTGCCGCTGGCGCTGGAGTTGCCGTCCCCCATTGACGAGACTTTGCTGAACCTGGCCGTGGAGACCATGACGCCCCTGGAGGCGTTGCAGACCCTGGCGGACCTGCGTGAGCGCGTACGGAGCCGGCGGGCGCGCGCTGAGGCGCGCGACGATCGGCGGTTTCAATGAGCCGCATTCACGTCCTGCCTCGGGCAGTCGCCGAGCGGATCGCAGCAGGCGAGGTCGCTGACCGGCCAGCCTCGGTGGTCAAGGAGCTGATCGAGAACAGCCTGGACGCCGGGGCGCGGACCATTGCCGTAGAGGTGGAGGGGGTCGGGCTGCGCCTGATACGGGTGAGCGACGACGGCGAGGGGATCCGACCGGAGGACGTACCCCTGGCGTTCGAGCGGTTCGCGACGAGCAAGATCACCCGGCTCGAGGACTTGAGTACCACCCGCAGCTTCGGATTCAGGGGCGAGGCGCTGCCGAGCATTGCGGCGGTCTCCCGCCTCACGCTGACCACGCGGGTGCCGGGCGAGGCTGTCGGCGTCCGCGCCGTGGCTGTCGGGGGCACCATCGAAAGCCTGACGCCTCACGGCTCGCCGCCCGGCACCACCGTCGAGGTGACCCGGCTGTTCTTCAACACACCCGCCCGGCTGAAGTTCCTCAGGTCGCTGGCCCGCGAGCAGGCGCTGATTGCCGAGGTGGTGCAACGCGCGGCCATGGCCAGCCCCGATGTGGCGTTCCACCTGACGCTCGACGGCCGCGAAGCGGGGTGGTGGCCGCGGGGGGCTGCGGCCGACCGTGTGGCAGACCTGTTGTCCGGCGGACGCTCCGGTGACCTCATCCCGGTCGGAGGCGGCATTCCGGGTGGGACCATGACTGGCTGGTTGGGCCGGCCGGAGCGCAGCCGCCCCAACCGAACCGGGCAGCACCTCTTCGTCAACCGGCGACCGATTCAGAGCCCGATGCTGCGCCGTGCAGTGGAGCAGGGGTACGCGCAGCTGCTGCCCGTCGGTCGCCTGCCGATCTTCGCGGTCTACCTCGACGTGGACCCGGCTACCGTGGACGTGAACGTCCACCCGCGCAAGTTGGAGGTGCGATTCCGCGACGAGGGCCACCTGTTCGCGGCTGTGGCGCGCATCACGCGGCAGGGGCTGCTGGCGAGCCCGCTGATCCGCCAGGTCGCCGAGGTCCCACCGCGGCAGGCCTCGCTGGCAGCGTCGCTGGCTGAACCGCCCGGTCTCGCCGACGCGTCTCTGCCTCTGTTCCCAGGCACCCGCGAGGCGCCCGAGACATACTCGACCCGAACTGGACGGCTGCCCGCGCTGAGAGCACTGGGACAGGTCCTGCTGGCCTACATCGCCGCTGACGGGCCCGATGGGCTCTACCTGATCGACCAGCACGCCGCCCACGAGCGGGTGCTGTACGAACGGATCTTGGCGGCCCGGCGCCGAGGCGGCGTACACAGCCAGACGCTGGCTGTGCCCCTGGCGCTGGAGCTGACGCCGGCGCAGATGACGCTGGTCGTCGGCTGTCAGGACATGCTGGCCGAACTCGGGTACGCCGTGGAGAGCTTCGGCGCCCGCACCGTCCTGCTGCGTGCGGTGCCCGCCGTGGCCAACGCAGCCGAGGCCGATGCGCTGCTGCGGCGAGTGGTTGGGGCACTGGCGGACGACGAGGCACGGGATGACGTGCTCGAGCGCCTGTCCATTGCCACGGCGTGCCACACGGCGATTCGGGCCGGCGACCGGCTGACGGGCGAGGCCATCGAGACCCTGCTGGCCGATCTGGCCGCCACCGACGATCCGTACACCTGCTTTCACGGCCGGCCGACCATCGTGCGGGTCTCGCGCCAGCAGCTGGAGCAATGGTTCCTGAGGAGTTGATCGCCGCCGGGGCGCTGGCTGTGCTCTGCGGGCCAACGGCGGTGGGAAAGACCGAGGTCGCCATTCCGCTGGCGGAGCGCCTCGGCGCGGAGATTGTCTGCGCGGATTCCCGCACCGTCTATCGCCGCATGGACATCGGTACGGCCAAACCGCCCGTGGCGCTGCGGCGTCGCGTCCCCCATCACCTCATCGATATCATCGAGCCCGACGAGCCCTTCACGCTGGCGGACTATCAGCGCCTCGCCACCCGTGCCATCGCCGAAATCCGTGCGCGCGGCCGGCTGCCGCTGCTCGTGGGTGGCACGGGCCTCTACATTAGGGCGATCGCAGACCAACTGGTCATTCCGCCGGTACCCCCGGATCAGAGCCTGCGTGCCCGCCTGGAGGCGGAGGAGCGTGAGCACGGGCCAGGGCATCTCTACGCCCGGCTGGCCGCCCTCGATCCGCTGGCCGCCCGCAGGATTCATCCCCGCAATCTGCGACGCGTCATCCGGGCACTGGAAGTCACCATGCTGTCCGGGACGCCGATCTCCCAGCAGCAAGGGCGCGGTTCCCCCTCTGGCCCCCTGGCCGTGGTGGGGCTGACGATGGAGCGCGGAGCGCTCTACCGGCGGATCGACGCCAGGGTGGACGCGCAACTGGCTGCGGGCCTGGTCGACGAGGTGCGGGGGCTGCTGGCGTCCGGTGTCCCGGCGCATGCGCCGGCGATGCAGGGACTGGGTTACAGAGAGATTGCCGGGTGGTTGGCCGGCGCCTACGAGCTCGATGAGGCAGTGCGCCGTCTGAAACGCAACACGCGCCGGTACGCGAAGCGCCAGCTCACGTGGTTTCGAAGGGATCCGAGGATCGTGTGGGTTCCGACCACGGGAGCCGATGCCGACAGCGTCGCCGCCCGCGTGCATGCTATCATGGACGCGAAGTTCTCAGGGTAGAGGAGGGAATGATGCAGTCCGCGCGACTCCGCAGCATCGGCGCCTACCTGTTCGCCGACCTGGATCGCAAACAGGATGCACTCCGCGCCAGGGGGGTGGATGTCATCAGCCTCAGCACCGGCGACCCCGATCTTCCCACGCCGGAGCACGTCGTCCGGGCGATGGAGGAAGGGGCGCGCGACCCAAGCACGCACCGCTACCCACCCTACCAGGGGACGGGCGAATTCCGGAGGGCGGCAGCCGCGTGGTTCGGCCGGCGCTTCGGGGTGGAGGTGGACCCTGAACGGGAGGTGCTGGCGCTGATCGGATCCAAGGAGGGGCTCGCACACCTACCCTGGGCCGTGCTCAATCCTGGCGACGTGGCGCTGGTACCGGATCCCGGATACCCGGTCTACCGGTCGTCAACCATCATGGCCGACGGTGAGCCGTATCCGATGCCCCTGGAGGAGGAGCGGGGATTCCTACCGGACTTCTCGCACGTCCCAGGGGAGGTCCTGCGCCGGGCGCGTCTCGTGTTTCTGAACTATCCTAACAACCCCACTGGAGCCACAGCCGATCTGCAGTTTTTCGGCCGAGCCGTAGAGTTTGCCATGGCGCACGGGCTGCTGCTGGTCCACGACAACGCCTACTC
>JAVKIJ010000092.1:0-11046 GCA_031459535.1 Candidatus Fervidifonticultor quintus
CGCCGTGGCTGTCCTGGCACCCTGGGTGGCGCCATACTCCCCGCTGCAGCAGAACCTGCGAGAGCGCCTACGGCCTCCCGACGCCCGTCACCTCATGGGAACCGACGAGCTGGGGCGGGATATCTGGAGCCGGGTCATCTATGGCAGTCGGATCAGTCTGCCGGTAGGCCTGGTGGTGGTGGCGTCGTCCACGGCCATCGGAACGGTCCTAGGGTCAGTGGCGGGGTACTGGGGCGGGCTGTCCGATGCCGTCCTCATGCGCCTGACCGATCTGGTGATGGCGTTTCCGCCTATCATCCTGGCCATGGCGGTGGCCGCCGCCCTGGGTCCCGGGATCCAGCACGCCGCCATGGCGCTGGTGGTGGTGGCCTGGCCGGCCTACGCCCGGGTGATGCGTGGGCTGGTCCTGTCGGTGAAGTCTTATGAATACGTGGTCGCCGCGCGCGCCCTGGGGGCCGGCGAGGGTCGCATCCTGCTGCGTACGGTACTGCCAAATTGCCTCGGGCCGGCTGTGGTGATGGCGACGCTGGACTTGGGCCGGGCGATCCTCATCTTCTCGGGGCTGAGCTTCCTGGGTTTGGGCGCCGTTCCGCCCGCCCCCGAGTGGGGTGCCATGGTGGCCGGCGGCATCAATGCCTTCGACCAATGGTGGGTGTCAGGGTTCCCGGGACTCGCCATTCTGAGCGTGGTTCTGGCGTTCAACTTTCTGGGCGACGGCCTGCGGGATGCGCTGGACCCCCGCCTGCGGGGCGCGCCATAGGGACGGAGGGAGGAAAAGACTGTGAGCGTGGACTACGGAGCGCGCCTGGAACGGGTGCGGGCACAGATGGACCGCCTGGGCATCGAGCTGATCTACCTGCCGCCGGGCGCCAACTGGCAATGGTTGCTGGGCTTGCGGCGAGAGCGACCCGGGTACACCGCCATCCTGTACCCCGGAGGATGGCTGTACGGCGCGTTTGTGGGGTTGGAGCGGGGGCCAATCCTGGCGTTGCCCCGGATGGTGGCCGAGTTTGACCTACCCACCCTTCCCGGTGTGGAGGCCCGGGTCCTGCCCGATCGGGGTGACCCCGACGCCCTGCTGCGGGAGATTCTGGCCATGTTCTCCCTCCGCCGTCGGACGGTGGCGGTGGAGGATCGCGCATGGGCGGTGTTCCTCCTCCACCTGCAGAGGGAACTGCCCGGGGCCACCGTCAGCGTCGCGTCGGAGATCTTTTCCCCGCTGCGCGTGGTCAAGGATGACCACGAACTGACGCTGATGCGCCGGGCTGCGGAACTGACCGATCAGGTCATGGGCGACGTCCTACCGCGCCTGCGGGTGGGGGTCAGCGAGCTGGAAATCCTCACCGAGATCGACTACCAGCTGGCCCGGCGGGGGGCTGAGGCGACGTCCTTCCCGACCAGCCTGTACGTCATCAACCCCCGCCGCCCGGGCGCCATGGTGGAGGTCAAAGGGCGCAGCACGCATCCCATCGAACCCGGCACCGCCGTGCCCTTTGACTTCGGGGCCGTGTGGGAGGGGTACTGCTCGGACTTCGGCCGGACCGTGTGGGTGGGCGAGCCCCCCGCCGAGTACCGGCGCACCCACGACCTCGTCATGACCGCCCAGGCCGCCGGCATCGCCGCCCTGCGCGCCGGGGCGCGTGCGGAAGATGCCGACCACGCTGCCCGGCGGATCATCGACAACGCCGGCTACGGGGCGGGGTTCCGCCACCGGCTGGGCCACGGCATTGGCATGGACGTCCACGAACCGCCGTTTTTGACTTCCGGCGACACCACTGTCCTGCGCCCCGGGATGTGCTTCACGGTGGAGCCGAGCATCATCCTGGACGACCGCTGGATGGTGCGGGTGGAGGACGTGGTGGTGGTCCGCGACGGAGGCGGAGAGTCCCTGAACGCCTTCCCCCACGACCTGCTGGTGGTGGCCTGAGCCATGGAGGTCGGCGTCGTCCTGCCCACCGCAGGGCCCAAGGCCACTCCGGAGAACGTGACGACCGTCGCCCGCTGGGCGCACGAACTGGGATTCGGGTCGGTGTGGGCCACCGACCATGTTATCCTGCCTGAACGGGTGGAGTCCTGGTACCCGTACCGCTCCCACGGGCGGTGGGACTATCCGCCCGACACCCCCTGGATGGATCCGCTGCTGGCCCTTCTTCACGCTGGCGCCGTCGCGCCCGGGCTGCGGTTGGGTACCTCGATCCTGGTGGCCCCGCTGCGCCATCCGGTGCTGCTGGCCAAGCAAGTCGCCACCCTCGATGTGCTGTCGGACGGGCGGGTGATCCTGGGCGTGGGAGCGGGCTGGCTGCGGGAGGAGTTCGAGCTGGTGGGAGCGTCGTTTGCCGACCGGCGCCGGCGGGTGGTGGAGATGGTGGAGCTGATGCGGACGCTGTGGACCGGCCAGACGGTGCACTGGGAGGGACGGTACTACCGGGTCTGCGGAGCCCGGATGTCCCCTCGTCCGGTGCAGGATCGCATCCCGGTAGTGTGGGGAGGGCACTCGGAGGCGGCACTGCGCCGCGCGGCGCGGTCCGGCGACGGCTGGCATCCGACTCAGATCCCCCTGGGCGATCTACGGGATGGCGTGCGCCGGCTGCGGGACCTGTGGCAGAAGGCCGGACGGGATCCGGAGGGGTTGTTGGTGGTGGCCCGGCCCGGCACCACGTACCCGATCACCCCCCAGACCCACGCCGAGCACCTGGAGATCGGAGTCACCCACCTGGTCGCCGACACGCCCCTGCGGGATCCCGGTATGGCGGCGCTACGAGAGGAGATGGAGCGGGTGGCCGAGGTGTGCGGCCTGCGCCGGCGGTGAGTCGTGCGGATTGTCCGGGTTGACATCTTCCAGCACACCTACACCGTCCGCGGCGGGGGCTTCGTGATGTCCGGCGGCCGCGCCGCCACGCAGATGGACAGCACTCTGGTGCGGGTCACCACCGACGAGGGGCTGGCGGGGTGGGGGGAAGTCTGCCCGTTGAGTCCGGCTTACATCGCCGCCTCCGGCGAGACGGCCCGCGCGGCCCTGGCCCTGCTGGCCCCGGCGGTGCTGGGTCTGGATCCCTGCCAGCCCGAGGTGGTCTACGCACGCATGGACGCCGTCCTGCGCGGACACGGCTATGCCAAATCCGCTGTGGACACAGCGGTCTGGGACCTGGCAGCTCGGGCCGCCGGCGTCCCTCTGGCAGTCCTTCTGGGAGGCGTGTTCCAGGCGGACATCCCGGTCTACATCGGTGTAAGCCTGGACAGCCCCCAGCGAATGCGCGAGGAGGCGGCCGCCTGGCGGACCGAAGGCTACCGGCGCGTACAGGTCAAGGTCGGAACGTCCTGGCGGGAGGACGTGATGCGTGTTCGGGCTTGCCTCGAGGAACTGGCCGGCGCCGACGCGGTCCTGGTGGACGCCAACGGCGCCTGGCCCCTCCACGAGGCGGTGCAGGCCGCCGCGGCGCTGGACGACCTGCCCGTCTACCTGGAGCAGCCCTGCGCCACCTTGGAAGCCTGCGCCGCTGTCCGGCGCACCAGCCGCCGGCCGATGGTCCTGGACGAGAGCCTGGACTCCCTCGACAGCCTCCTGCAGGCGCGGCAGGCCGGGGCACTGGATGTGGCCCGGCTGAAGTTGGCGCGGGTGGGAGGCATCTCCCGCGCGCGGCTCCTGCGCGACGTGTGCGCCGCCTGGAAGGTGGCGGTGACCGTCGAAGACGCCGGGGGAGGACCGATCGTCTCATCCGCCCTGCTGCATGTGGCAGCCAGCACCCCACCGCCGGTCCTCTTTGACACGTACCTGCCCACCGCGCTGGCCGCCGAGTTGCTGGCGACGACATCCATCCGTGTCAGGGCGGGGCGCGGTAGCCTGCCGGAAGGACCGGGCCTGGGGATTGAGATGGACCATCAGGGGTTAACCCCCGTTGCGGTTGTACGGTAGGGTAGGGACCTAGCTGTTAAGTGTCTCCGCAGTCGCCGTCAGTCGGATGTTTCGGGCAGGGAGATCACCATCTGACCCCAGGGATCCACGATGGCCTCCGCCCCGGGAGGAATGACCGTGGTGCACGACGGCTCTTCCACGATGGCCGGTCCGGTCAGCGTCTGGCCGGGGAGCAGTGCATCCCGCCGGTAGACGCGGGTGAGCAGCCGCTCGCCCGCAAAGACGGTCCAGCGCGCGGCACCAGGATCGGCCGGACCGGTCAGAATTTTCCCCCGCCTGGGGGGAGGCGGTGCAGGCAGGACGCCCACTGCCGTCACCCGCAGGGCTACGAACTCAATTCCCTCGCCCACATTGCGGTGGCCGTACCGCCGCTCGTAGGCGTCGTGGAACCGGCCGGCGAGAGCAGCCAGCGACCGATCATCGACCGGAGAAGGGAGGGAGATGCTGATGGTGTATTCCTGGCCGGCATAGCGCATGTCGGCCGTCCGCATGCACTGCATCGTGTCGGGGCTGACTCCCTCGTCCCGTAGGATCGCCCTCCCTTCCTCCTCCAGACTCCGGTAGGCCTGCTCCACCTCTGCAGAGTCGGTCCGGTCCAACGACCGGTAGAACGTCCGGACCAGGCCGTGGCGCAAGTCGGTCTGCAGCATGCCCCACGCCGAGAATGTGCCCGGCGAGGCGGGTACGATGACCCGGGGGATCCCCAGGTCCCGGGCCAGGAAGGCGGCGTGAAGAGGGCCGGCGCCACCGAAGGCCACCAGGGAAAACCCCCGCGGGTCGATCCCCCGCCGGACCGTCAACGCCCGGATGGCGTTGGCCATGCTGGCGTTGACGACATCCAGGACCCCCTCGGCCACCCGCGTGGGGTCCAGGCCGAGCCGGCCGGCCAGGCGTTCCATTGCCCGGTGTGCGGCGCCCTCGTCCAGCCCCATCGTCCCGCCCAGGAAGTAGTCCGGGTTGATGCGACCTAGCACAACGTTGGCGTCGGTAACGGTGAAGCTATCGCCTCCTCGGCCATAGCAGGCCGGTCCGGGATCGGCTCCGGCGCTGCGCGGCCCCACCCGCAGCCCGCCAGACTCCACCCATGCGATCGATCCTCCCCCCGCGCCGATGGTGTGGATGTCCACGGCCGGCATCAGGATCGGGAAGCCTTCCAAGGACACCTCGGTGACCACGTCAGGCTGGCCGTCCACCACCAGGCTGACGTCGAAGCTGGTGCCGCCCATGTCGATGCCGATCAGGTGGGTGTCTCCCGTCATGCGCCCCACAGCCGCACACCCCACCGCGCCGCCCACCGGACCGCTGAACAGGGTCTGGATGGGCCGATGCCGGGCCGCCTCCGCGGTCATGACCCCGCCGTTGGACTGCATGACATGCAGCAGGCGGCTGTAGCCGGCCTCCCGGAGGCGGTCGGACAGGCGGTGCAGGTAGCGCTCCACCGTGGGTGCGATGTAGGCATTGATCACCGTGGTGGAGGTGCGTTCGTACTCCCGCCACTCGCGGGCGACCTGATGGGAGAGCGACACCGACACCCCCGGCATGAGGGCCCGCAGGAGCCGGCCGGTGAGCAGCTCGTGTGCCGGGTTAGCGTACGCGTGGAGGAAGCACACCGCCACTGACTCGTACGCCCCGTCCCGCAGCCGCTGCAGAATCGGTTCCAGTCCCTCCGGGTCCAGCGGCCGCAGGACGGACCCGTCGGCGGCCAGGCGTTCGGGGACCTCAAAGATGTCCCGTCTCCGGACCAGGGGTCGGGGGCGGCGGTAGAAAAGGTTGTACATGTCCGGGCGGTTGGACCGTCCGATTTCGTAAACGTCCCGAAAGCCGTCGGTGGTCAGCAGCGCTACCCGGGCACCGCGGCGCTCCAGGACGGCGTTGAGGCCGGCGGTGGTCCCGTGGACGAGAAAAGCGATTCGAGGGGGAGGAACCACCTGCCCGATGGCAGCCAGGACGCCCTCGGACAGGTCGGCGGGCGTGGAAAGGGCTTTGGCGGTCCGGACCTCACCGGTCGAGGGGTCCAGGCTCACCGCGTCGGTGAAGGTCCCTCCGATGTCGACCGCGAGACGCACGTCTGTCACCGGCGGTCCTCCTCCGCCCGACGGCGCATCCGCTCGCGCAGCTGCCGGGTGGCGTCCTCGTCCACCTCGTTGCCCCGCACGCACACCCCGTACACCGCCTCAGCGGCCTCGCGGCTGATGTACCCGTCCAGGAGGTCGTCGAGGACCCGCTGTGCATCGCGCTCCCAGGGCGGTCCGTACCCTCCTCCGCCGGCGGTGGTGCAACGCACCACCACTCCCGGTTCCAGGGGCAGGTGGTTGGCCTTATAGAGGACCCGTTCGCGCGGACCGCCCGGATCGATCACACACCGCGCGGTGCGGCCGGGCAGTCCTCCCGCCGCCCCCCACGCCGGGGTGACGGTGCGCTCCAGCCACAGGACCAGCCGACACCCCGGAGCAGTGGGGAGGTACTCCTTGACCAGTGCCAGACCGCCCCGGAACCGGCCCGGCCCGCCGCTGTCGGGATCCAGGGCCCGGCGGGTCACCCGCAGGGGATATTTGGCTTCCTCCACCTCCACGGGCAGATTCTTCAGGTCCCCGGCCATGTAGTTCACCACCGCGTTCACCCCGTCGTCATCGGGCAGGGCTCCCCACCCCACGGCGCTGGCTTCGCCGGTGATGAAGACCTGTCCGTCGGGCAACCGGCCGGCCACCATGAAGTTCATCTGATCGGAGGGCTGGCCGGCCGGCACCCGTCCCGGCAGGGCATCCGACAGCGCCCGCAGGACCAGCTCGATCATCAGGCCCAGGTGCGGGGCGTAGTACAGGCACGCCGCAGGTTCCCGGGCGGCGAAAATCGAACCCGGCGGGGCTGTCACCGACAGGGCCCGGAAGTGTCCCCCGGTGGGCGGCTGGTGGGGGTTAATCAGGAACTTGTAGGCCAGGCGGGCAGCGGACAGGGTCTGGGCATACCCGCAGTTGGTGCATCCAGGCCGCTGGGGGCTGGATCCGGTGAGGTCGATGTGCAGATCTGAGCCCTGCACCGTCACCGCCACCCGCACGTAGATTGGGTCAGGACTGACGCCGTCGCCGTCCAGGTAGCCGTCGGCGGTGTAGGTCCCGTCGGGGATGGCCGCGATCACCTCCCGGTCCGCGCGCTCGGCCTGCTCGAAGATGAGCTCGCTCGCGGCCTCCACCGTGGTCCGTCCGTACCGGCGGAGCAGGCCCCGGTAACGCCGCTCGCCGGTCCGGCAGGCGGCGATCTGGGCCTGCAGGTCCCCCAGCAGGGAGCGGGGGAGGCGGCTGTTGCGGGTCAGGATGTCCAGCAGATCGAGCTGGAACTCGCCCCGGTGCACGAGCCGGATGGGCCCGAAGCGCAGCCCCTCCTGATAGATTTCAGTGGTATCCACCGATACCCCGGCGTCCTTGCCGCCCACGTCCAGCCAGTGGGCCTTGGAGGCCGTAAACCCCACCAGGTCTCCGTCGAAGAACACCGGAGAGACCACCGTGACGTCATTAAGGTGCGAGCCGGTCAGGTAGGGGTCGTTGATGGCGTAGACGTCACCTTCGGCGACCCCGCGGGGCGCCATGTGCTCGTGCACGACGCGGACTGCTTCGTCCAGCGCCCCCAGGAAGATGGGCAGCCCGGGGGCCTGGCCCAGCAACTCGGCCCTCGCGGTGAAGAGGCCCACGCTGCAGTCTTTCATTTCGTAAATGATGGGCGAGAACGCGCTGCGGTACAGGGTGGCATTCATCTCCTGGGCCACGGCGGCGAAGGCGTTGCGCAGAATTTCGACGGTGACGGGATCGACCATCAGGACCTCCGGAACAAGGTTGTCCACGGCCGGGGGCGGGGGTGGGCCGGGTTGGGAGACAGGGCCTGGCCTGCGAACGTTAGCGCCAGGACCGTCAGGAAGATGGCCACACCCGGCATCACCGCGTACCACCAGGCCCGGAAGACGAACATACGCGAGGTGGCCACCATCAGACCCCACTCGGGCGTCGGGTTCTGCACGCCCAGCCCCAGGAAGCTCAGTCCGGTGAGAGCCAGAATGGCATAGCCCAGGTCCAGGGTGATCCGCGCCCCCACCGCCGGCAGGCACTGGGGCAGGACATGGCGGAACAGGATGACGCGGTCCGACGCTCCCAGGGCCCGTGCCGCCTCCACGTACTGGTGCTCTCGCACCGACAGGACCTGGCCGCGGACCATCCGGGCGAACGACGGCCACCACACCACGGCCAGGGCAGCCACGGCACTGAACGCACCGCGCCCCAGAGCGCTGGCGATGGCCATGGCCAGGATGAGGTAGGGAAAGGCGAGGAAGATGTCCACCACGCGCATCATCACCATGTCCACCGTTCCGCCCGCGTAACCAGCCACCACACCGTACACGCTGCCCACTCCGGCGGCCGCCAGCACCACCACGAGGGCCATGCCGACCGAGTACCGGGCCCCGTACACGATGCGGCTGAAGAGGTCACGGCCACCCTCGTCGGTGCCGAACCAGTATCGGGCGGAGGGAGGATGCAGGCGGTCTCCCATGGCAAGGGCGAGAGGATCCCGCGGGGCCACCCACTGGGGAACGGCCATCACCACTCCCAGAGCCGCCAGGCAGAGCAAAGCACATACGTCACGACCAAAAAGGCGGCGTCCATTCACAGGCGCGACGCGGTGATCCGCGGGTCCAGCAGCGGATACAGCAGGTCCACCGCCGTGTTGACCAGGAAGAAGGTCACGGTCCCGACCAGGGTCACCGCCATGATGGGGTTGTAGTCGAACGTCTGAAACGCGGTGAACGCGTACAGGCCGATACCGGGCCAGGAGAAGACCACCTCCACTAGGATCGAGTTGGCCAGCAGCCAACCGAACTGTAACCCCAGCATCGTCAGGACGGGGTTGAGGGCATTGGGTAGCACATGGCGCAGAAGCGCGCGACCCTCGGGGACCCCCTTGCTGCGGGCGGTGCGCACGTACTCGCGCTGCAGTTCAGCGGTCACACTGTCGCGGGTCAGGCGGGTGGCCACCGAGAGCACGCCGAACACGGCGGCTGCGACCGGCAGAACCAGGTGCCGGACGGCGTCTAGCCACACGTCCCACCGACCCGCCAGCGCGGCGTCCACGGTGTACAGGCCGGTGATAGTCGGCGGCGGCACCAGGTCGGGGCTGAGGCGGCCGGCTACGGGCAGCCAGCCCAGCCGCGTGCCCAGGATCAGCTGCAGGACCAGCCCGACCCAGAACACGGGGACGGCCACGCCGCCGACGGTCAGCAGGTGAATGACCCGGGCGATCCAGGAATCCGGACGCACGGTCCACAGGATGCCCAGGCTCACTCCCAGGGCCACGTACACGACAAACGCCGTCCCCACCAGTTCCACCGTGGCCGGCAGGAACATCCTCAGGTCGTCCACGACCGGCTGGCGGCTCTGCACCGACCTGCCCAGGTCGCCCCGCAGCAGTCCCCGCAGGTAGGTCAGGTACTGCCCGACCAGGGGCTGGTCCAGCCCCATCAGCCGCCGGACTTCTTCCACCTGCTCGGGCTCCGCGTTAAGCCCCGCCGCCAGCCGCGCCGGATCGGCGGGGATGAGGCGGGAGATGACAAAAGTCAGGGTGATGATGGCGAAGGCGACGACGCCGAACCAGGCTAGGCGGCGCGCCAAAAACCGGCCCATGCCTTCCTCCCCGGACGCCGGCCGAGCGAGCCGGCGCCGGAGGCCATCCCCCCGGCGCCAAGCGACCCCCTACCGCCTCCGAGCGTAGAAGAATCTCACGACGTAGTTGTAGTCGAGGGTTTCGTACCACACATCCCACTGCGCCCGAACCGGCTGAGCCAGGATGGGCTCGACCACCACGATGGTAGGCACATCGTCGTCCAGGATCCGCTGAATGCGCACCAGCGTGTCCACCCGCTCCCGCTCGTCGCTCAGCCTTTTGACGCTGTCAATCAGACGGTCCACCTCAGGATTCTGGTAGTAGGACCAGTTGTATCCCCCGCGGGGTGCCAGGTTGGCGGAGTGGTATGCCGTCCGTAGCATGTCGCTTGGATCAGGAGTGAACATGGACATATTGAGAAAACTCATGTGAGGCGCCTGGCGCTCCTTGGCCATCAGGGGCGGCATCTGGGGCCAGGGGACCAGGGTCTGGGTCACGCGGATGCCCAGGGCCGCCAGGGATCGCTCCAGAACGGTCCCCGCGAACTCAAAGTACGACAGACCTTTCAGCCCCAGGTATTCCAGCTCGAACCCTCCGCTGGTGTGGCCGGCTTCGGCCAGCAGCTGGCGGGCCCGGGCCAGGTCCTGCTGCGGCGTCAAACCAGCCTTTCCTCCGGGTACCGCCGAAGGAATCCGTCCCTCCGGAAGGCGGGCCAGACCGCTGAAAAAGTCCACCATGGCGCGGTAGTCGAAGGCATACTTGATGGCCTGGCGGATCCTTTTGTCGTTCAGCGGAGGCCTGCTCATGTTCAGGATGACGTGCTTGACTTCCAGCATGGGCTGCTTGACCAACTTGACTCCCGGCATCTTCTCGGCCGCCAGGGATTCGTCGGGGCCCACGGCACCCAGCATATCCACCTCTCCCCGCTGCAACAGCTGCAAGGCGGTGGAGACGTTCGGGTCCACCCGCAGGATCACTGTCGTCGGGGCGCCGGCTGGCCACGGTCGCCAGTAGCCGGGGGACCGCTCCAACTCGATGCGGTTGTTCTTGATCCACCGGACCAGGCGGTACGGGCCGGTGCCGGCCGCGTGGGTGGCAAACCAGTCCTTGGCCAGCGGGTCCGCGGAGGTGCGGTGGTCAGCCAATGCTTTGGGACTCACCAGAGGCAGCTTGGCCAGCCGTCCCAGGAAGTAGACGTCGGGTTCTGCGAGCCGGATGGTTAGCTCATAGGGCCCGGTGGCTTGGATGCTCCGGATGTTGCTCATGAGGCTCGCTGGGCCCTGGTTAACCTGCCGGATCCGCTCCAGGCCGATCTTGGCCGCTTGAGCGGTGAGGGGTGCCCCGTCGTGGAAGCGTACCCCCTGGCGGAGGGTGAAGCGATAGGTGAGTCCGTCCGCCGACACCGACCAGCGGGCGGCCAGTAGTGGGCCCACTTCTACCGTGCGTGGCTTGATCTCCAGCAGCCCCTCGTAGACGTTGCGGACAAACTC
>JAVKIJ010000093.1:0-11026 GCA_031459535.1 Candidatus Fervidifonticultor quintus
CGGCTGGAGGAGAGAGGCTCGGCCAGCCTGTAGAAGGAAAGCCAGAGGTCGGAGTGAGCATCATGCTGTGCATTAACATTCGAATTTCAGCATCCTGCTAAGCCCTTAGCATTCTTGGGGAGATCATTGGCGGCGGTGTTATGCCGTGGAGATGCAAGCGTTACTACGGGCCCTATCTCGACTCGCTTGTTAAGCGTGGCGTGCTACGGCTCAGGTGCGATTTGGTCCGCGACGCAGTAGCTGATCTCCGGTCGGCCGCTGCTATCATATCAGCTACTGGGCCGAGGTTGAGTCTCCCAGATACCCTCACATACCTCGCCCTTGCCTATGCCAAGCTCGGGGAAACGCAGAGAGCCATCGAGACCTCCGAAGAGGCAATCCGCATTCTCGCCGAGATGAACTTCGCCAATCACCAGCCTCAACGCATCTTCTGGCATCACTACCTCATCCTTGGGATGGCTGGGCACGAGTCGAGGCTGGCGTACCTCGAACGCGCCGTCCAGTTGATCGAGGCGCAAGCGGCCACGCTCTCACCCGCGCAAGGGCGGCGACTCCGCCGCGAGGTTCCGCTGAACCGAGAGATCCTCGAGGCGTGGCACGCCCATCGGCCGACGGGGGACTTGGCCCTGGCCTCCCGTCCCGCCTCGGCCCCAGCGGCTGGGGGTCACGTCCCCGCACAGTTCACCGCCCAGCTCTGACGGCTGCCCGTGCAGGTTGGCGCCCGGCAGGACGCCGCAGATCTCCTGCGTCCGGTAGTGGGAGGTGTGGAATCCGGCACGCGAGCCCGGTCGAGGGGCGGGCCGTCAAGCTTGTCTAGGTGAGAGAGTCGGGAGAGGCAACTAGCCTATCCTGCGGTCCAATCCAGGGGGCGTTGGACCCAGGCAGGGTGGGCAGGGATGGCGCGAGGCGTCACGGCTCGGTTTGCGGTCGATCATCCTGTGCGTCCAGGCGCGGTGCGCGCGATTCTGGACACGTTGGTGGCGCAGGGCGGAGCCTATGAGCCGCACCTGATGCGCCGCTCTCCAGACGGCCCCGTGCGACGCATCTCGTGGAGTCGTCCGGCGGGACTCCTTGACGACGTGACTGAAGCGGGGACCCAGACGACCTTCCTGCGGGTCGCGGAGGGCCAGCCGCACCCGGTCCTGTCCTTCCATATCAGCCGTTCGCCGAGGAGCTGGCCCAGCGTCGTGCGACTCATGATTCCGGAGGAGGCGCTGGCAGGCAGCCAGGAGATCGAACGAGTGCTGGGCGTCTGCAAGGGGCTGTACCTCTTTCTTGAGTCGCCCTGGGGCACGGTCTCCGGCGGGGAGAGCCGTGGCGGAGAAGTCCGTGAGAACTCCAACACGCCCATCTGTTGGGCGAACTTCATCGGGCCCGAGCTCGTCACCCACGTGGGCCCGGCGCGCCTCCTGACCTCATTGGCGTTCATGGTGGAGATTCTGCCCGACGGAGGCATCATGCTCGTGACGCACGCGGCGCCATGGCTGGCCGACGCGCCCGAGGGCCGAGCGTTCCGCATTCGCCTCGGCGAATCGGTCGCGCTCGGTGAGGCGCTTGCGAGTACAGGCCTCCTCCGGGCCCTGCACGAGGTACGAACCCGGCCCGCAGGCCGCCGGTCGCTCAGGCAGCTGCCCTGAGTGACCGCCATCCCTCGGCTGTCGAACGCGCCGTTTGGGCCCAGGATTTCCCGGCCGGGTGATCCCCGCGTTCCCCTCGTAGTGTAGCTGGCCACTCTGCTCGCCCCACATCTTGTGTCCTTTCGCCCTGGAGAGCCAAGATCTATGACCAGGCTCTCCCGAAACGTCCTGGAACGCGCTCTGCATCTAGCTTTCCGACGCCCGACTGGTGTTGGGTTTTCAATTATTTGTCTACGTCTAGCAGAAGGAGTTCGTGGGTAGATGGAGAATGTGAGTGGGGCAGAGTGGGGAACTGTGGGGATGCTGAAGGGCGAGTACCCGTACGCACTGGACGACAAGGGCAGGGTGGTCATCCCGCCCAGGTTTCGGCGAGTGCTTGGCGACCAGGTGGTCGCTACGCGGGGGATCGATCCCTGCGTTACGGTCTACTCGCCGCAGGAGTGGGCGAAGGTCGAAGAGGCTCTCAGAAAGCTCCCCACCAGCAAGCGGGACGTCACACGCTACTTGCTGGCAGGTGCGGTTGATCTGGACCTCGACCGCCAGGGTCGTGTGACGCTGCCGGTGCACCTGCGGCAACACGCCGGCATCGAGCGGGATGTGGTGGTGGTCGGGCTCATCAATCGTCTGGAGATCTGGAGCCGACCTGCGTGGCAGTCGTACCTGGAGAAGGCCCAGAAGTCTGCTCCGCAGATCGCGGAGCAGTTGGAGGAGTTGAGCCTATAGCCTCTTGCGGGGCGGGCATCGGGCACATCCCGGTGATGGTCGAGGTAGTCCTCGCCTGGTTGGATCCCCGGCCAGGCGGGACCTACGTGGACGCCACCATCGGGGCGGGCGGGCACGCTGAGGCGATCCTGGCCAGGATCGCCCCGACGGGAAGACTGATCGGCATTGACCGCGACGCCGCCGCGCTGGCCGTCGCGGGACAGCGACTGGCTCGGTACGGAGCATCGGTCTCACTTCGGCACGCGAACTTCACGGCTATCCGCCAGGTGTTGGCGGAGGCCGGCGTCGAGGCGGTAGACGGCATCGTGATGGACCTTGGAGCCTCATCGCTGCAGCTTGACGTCCCCGAGCGCGGGTTCAGCTTCTTGCGCCCGGGTCCACTGGACATGCGCATGGATCAGACCCAAACCCTGCGCGCTGCGGATCTGGTCAACGAGCTGCCCGAGGCCGAGCTGGCGAGTCTGATCTACAAGTACGGTGAGGAGCGATTCGCGCGGCGCATCGCGCGGGAGATCGTGCGCCGCAGGCCGCTGGCATCGACCGCAGAGCTGGCCGATGCCGTGGCCGCGGCAATTCCCCGGAAGTCGTGGCCGAGGGCGATCCACCCGGCCACGCGGACCTTCCAGGCGCTGCGGATCGCGACGAACCGGGAACTCGACGATCTGGAACAGGCATTGCCCGATGCGGTGGGGTCTCTCCGGGAGGGAGGTCGACTCTGCGTGATCACCTTCCACTCCCTGGAAGATCGAATCCTCAAACACACCTACCTGCGCCTCTCCCGTGGCTGCACCTGCCCTCCCGGGAGCCCCACCTGCAGTTGCGGCGGCCGGCGGCTCATCCGCGTGCTCACGCGCCGGCCCATCGTGCCGTCGGCAGCCGAAGTCGCCGCCAACCCCCGCGTCCGCAGTGCCAAGCTGCGTGTGGCCGAGCGGCGGTCTCACAATGATCCGAACAACAGTGCCACCGTTGAAGATGCGCCGGAGGCCGGTCAATCTCGCGCTGCACTCACCCTCCCCTCCATCGCTCCTGACGTCGTCTCTCCGGCAACCGGCCTTCGGCGCGTGAATGCCGCACGTCCCACGCTGCGCCGCCTGGGGGCGAGGCAACACCCATGATCGCCCCCGAGCGGCGTAGCCAGCTCTTTCCGGTGTGGCTGCCGGAGCGCCAGTGGCGCAGGCAGCCCGCAGTGCGGCGCCGGCCGCGGGTGCACCCGATGGTCGGCGCGACGGTGATGGCGGTTCTTCTCACCCTGCCGGCGGTCCTGTATGTCTCGGTTCGCGCATACCGGGCAGAGGCCGGCTACACGATCCTGCGCCTGCAGGGCGAACTCGCGCACCTGCGCGCTGAACACGCGCGCCTGACCCTGCGGGTGGCGGCCCTCGAATCGCCGCGGAGGATCGAGTACTACGCCACAACAGAGCTGGGGATGGCGCCGCCCCGCCAGCGCCAGCTCGCCACCATCACCGTCGGGCCGGCCATCGCGCGGGTCGTGCAGCCTGTCGAGCAGCCCACGCTGTGGCGCCAGCTAGCGGGCTGGTTCGGGAGGAGTGAGGCCGAGGCCCGAGAGCGTGCGCGATGACCTCACGGCGTTGGGGCCGTTCCCCCGGGCGGGACGCCCCGCCCGGGGGAAGGACGTTTCGAGGCGCGGTCGAAGCTGAGGCCGAGCACCTTCGCCTGATCCGCCTGCGCGCGACAATCCTCCTTGTCCTCATCGGACTGGCCATGGCCGGCCTGGGCGGTCGGCTGGTGTCTCTGCACGTAGTTCAGGCAGGTCTGCTTGAGCGCCTGGCCGAGCGCCAGCAGTTCGGCCAGGTCGTCGTGCAACCCAAGCGGGGGCGGCTCCTCGACCGATGGGGGCGGCCGCTGGCGGTCAACGTCGAGGTCGAATCGGTCTACGCGGTCCCATCGCGCATAGAGGATCGGACGGGCTTCGCACGGCTCATCGCGCCGGTCCTCGGGATGAGACCGGATCGGCTTCGGAGCCGTTTGCACCCCGATCGGCACTTCGTCTGGCTGGCCCGCAAGGTGTCCCCGCAGACAGCCGCAGCGCTGAGGTCGATGAGACTGGGCGAGACCATCGGGTTCCTGCCCGAGGCCCGCCGCGAGTACCCCAACGGGACACTGGCGGCGCATGTCCTGGGATTCGCGGGCATTGACAACCAGGGGCTGGCTGGCGCTGAGCTCGCCTTCGATCACCACTTGCGCGGCCGGGCTGGTCTGGCGCGCGTGGAACGGGACGCGATGGGGAGGCCGCGACTCGAGACACGCACCGTCGTGCGCGACCCCGTCGATGGCGCCGACGTGCTGCTCACCATCGACCAGGTGCTGCAACACGTCGCTGAACGGGAGCTCGACCGCGCCCTGGCCGAGACCCGCGCCGCGTGGGGAACGGTGATCATCATGGAGTCCGGCACCGGCGAAATCCTGGCGCTGGCCGTCTCTCCCCGATTCGACCCTAACGCCTTTCAGCACGCAGCGCCCGCTCAATGGAGAAACCCGGCGGTGGAGCATCTCTACGAGCCGGGTTCGACGTTCAAGATCGTGCTGGCGGCGGCCGCCATGGAATCCGGTGCGGTGGACGAGCAGGAGACCTTCGCCACCAGCGGGGTATTCAGGGTGGCCGGGCACACGATCCGGGAGGCACACGACCTGGGGTCCCGCCGGCAAACGCTGGCGGACATTGTCAGGAATTCCTCCAACGTGGGAGCCGCCATGGTGGCTACACGCCTGGGAGTCAGGCGGTACTACGAGGCGATTCGTCGGTTCGGGTTCGGCGCGCCCACGGGCATCGAGTTGCCCGGAGAGGCAGCTGGGCTCGTGCCACCTCCCGAGCAGTGGGGTGGCGGCACCCTGCAGACCATAGGGTTTGGCCAGGGGATCTCGGTCACGCCGCTGCAGGTCCTGGTGGCCGGTGCGGCGCTGGCCAACGACGGCGTCGTGGTGCGCCCGCACATCCTGCGCGCGGTCCGCGACGGCGCGGGGCGCGCGATCGCGGTGACGGCACCCGATTCCGGCCGGCCGGCCGTCTCGCCCGCTGTGGCGCGCCGTGTCATGGCCATGATGGTGGACGTCGTCAAGCGCGGCACCGGCACTCAGGCGGCGCTCGACGGCTATCCGGTGGCGGGCAAGACCGGGACAGCGCAGAAGCCTTCGCCTTCGGGTGGGTACCTGCCCGGCGCGTACGTGGCCTCGTTTCTCGGCATCGTCCCGGCCGACCGCCCTCGGCTCGCCATCCTCGTCGTGCTCGACGGTCCCCAGGGCGCGTACTACGGCGGCGCAGTCGCGGCGCCGGTCTTTCGCGCGGTGGCCGCGCAGGTGCTCTGGCACCTGCGGGTGGCGCCCTCGGAGCCCTCGGCCGCCCTGCGCTGATGGCCGAGCACGCGGCGCCGGTACTCTATATATAATGGGCGAGGGCCGCACGGAGGTGTCTGGATGAAGCTGCGCGCGCTACTGGCGGAGGTAGACGCGCCGTCGGTGGTGGGCGAGACCGACCTCGAGATCAGTGGCCTCTCCTACGATTCCCGGGTGGTGGAGCCCGGGTTTCTGTTTGCGGCGCTTCGTGGCCGCCGGTACGACGGCCATGCATTCATTCATGAAGCCGTCCAGCGGGGCGCCGTGGCGCTGCTGGTCGACCGTCCGGTGCCTGCGCCGGCGGGGGTGACCACGGTCCGCGTGGCCCAGACCCGGCGCGCCCTGGCCCAGGTGAGCGCCGCGTTTGCCGGTCACCCCTCCAGGCGGCTGCGGGTCGTGGGGGTCACCGGCACCAACGGCAAGGGCGCCACGACCTATCTCATCGAGGCCATCCTGCGTCGCGCGGGCCGGCCCTGCGGGATCATCGGCACCATGGGGATCGTGATTGATGGGGAGGTTCTTCCGTCGGCGCGGACGACGCCCGAGGCTCCAGAGCTGCAGGCCGCCCTGTGTGTAATGGCGGAGCGATCCAAGCAGTACGTGGCCGTGGAAGTGGCATCCCACGCGCTGGCGCAGGAGCGGACCACCGCATGTCGCATCGAGGTGGCGGTGTTCACCAACCTGACCCGGGACCACCTGGACTTCCACCGGAGTGTGGAGGCCTATCGCGCCGCCAAGGCCCGGCTCTTCGCCGTGACCGAGCCGAGCGGATGGGCGGTCCTCAACGCGGACGACCCAGCTTCGGCCGTGATGCGGGCCGTGACGCCGTCGAGGATCATGACCTACGGCCTGCGCGAACGGGCGGATGTCCGTGGTCGAGATGTGGTGCTGCGCCTGGACGGCTCGGATTTTGTGGCCGAGACGCCCGGCGGATCCGTGCCCATCTCGCTGCGGCTGGCTGGGGGCTTCAACGTGGCGAACGCCCTGGCCGCCCTGGCCGTCGGGGTGACCCAGGACGTGCCGCTTGGCATCATGGCTGAGGCGCTGGCAGCGGTGCCGGGGATTCCCGGCCGCTTCGAGCGGATCGACGAGGGCCAGCCCTTTGCCGTCGTCGTGGACTACGCGCACACGCCCGACGGCCTGGAGAACGTGCTCCGCACTGCGCGCGAAGTGACCCGCGGCCACCTGATCACGGTCTTCGGCTGCGGTGGTGATCGCGATCGGCCCAAACGCCCGCTCATGGGCCGCATTGCAGCCGAGTGGTCCGACTATGTCATCGTGACGTCGGACAATCCCCGCACCGAGGATCCGCTGGCCATCATCGAGGAGATTCGCCGCGGGGTCGAGGAGGCGGTCGCGGCGCGCATCGCGGGAGGAGGCCGGCCGGACCGGGTGGAGGTCATCTATGAGCCGGATCGACGGCGCGCCATCGCGGCGGCCGTGGCCGCCGCGGGGGCGGGGGACATGGTGGTGGTAGCCGGCAAGGGTCACGAGGCCTACCAGGAGATCGCCGGCGTGCGACATCCGTTCGACGACCGCGATGTGGTGCGGGAGGTCCTCAGGGCGCGAAGCAGCCCCCGCGCCACCGCGGCATGGCGCGCACGCGGACCGGAGGAGGCGCCACATCCAGGTGACCGTGCGGCTCGCGATCGCTGACCTCGTGACTGCGACCGGCGGTCGGCTCTTGCTCCCCCCCGGCGCGCAGGCACCGATGTCGGTCAGCGGCGTGACCACCGACAGCCGGAGCGCGCGGCCGGGTGATGCGTTCGTGGCGCTCCGTGGGCCGCGGACCGACGGCCACCGATTCGTGGCCGACGCCATGGCCCGGGGAGCGGTGCTGGCGGTGGTGAGCGATCCGTCGGCGGCAGCCGGCCCTGCCGTTGTCGTGGCTGACACCCTGCGTGCGCTGGGCGCGCTGGCGGCCCTGCACCGCCGCACGCTGCCGACAACTGTGGTAGGCATCACCGGCAGCGTGGGCAAGACCACGACCGTCGGGATGTGCGCCCAGGTCCTGTGCGAGCGATTTGTGACCGCGCGCTCTGCGGAGTCGTGGAACGCCGAGATCGGGGTGGCACTGACACTGCTGGGCCTCGCACCGTCGCATCAGGTGGCGGTGGTCGAGATGGCCATGCGCGGGCTGGGCCAGATCCGCGACCTAGTCGAGATGGCCCGGCCGCGCATCGGCGCGGTCACCACCATCGGTGAGACCCACCTGGAGCTGCTCGGGTCGCGGGAGCACATCGCGGCCGCCAAAGCCGAACTTGTGGAGGGCCTGCCAGCCGACGGGGTGGCCATCGTCAACGCCGACGAGGCCGCCAGCGCCCGCCTCGTCCGGGATGCGCGATGCCGCATCGTGCGGTTCGGGATGGTCCCGGAGGCCGACGTGCGGGCCACGGAGGTCAGATCGTCGGCTGAGGGGTGCCGCTTCACGTTGCACGTGGATCGAGAGGCGGCCCCAGCGAGGCTCCCGTTAGTGGGCCTCCATCAGGTGCGCAACGCGCTGGTGGCCGCCGCGGTCGGCCGCGCGCTGGGCCTCTCGCTGGACGAGATCGTTGCGGGCCTGGCGAGGGCCCGGGTCGCGAAGATGCGAGGAGAGATCCTCACGGCGGATGACGTGATCCTCATTGACGATTCGTACAACGCCAGCCCTCAGTCCATGGCCGCAGCGTTCGAGGTGCTCCGGCAGGTGGGCGGCGCGAGGCGCCGGATCCTCGCGCTCGGTGAGATGCGCGAGCTGGGCCCCGCCTCGCCGGCTTTCCATCGCCAGGTGGGAGCTCAGGCCGCCGCGCTGGCGCCAGCGCTGCTCGTGGCGGTCGGTGAGGGGGCGCGTGCGTACCTCGACGGAGCTCAGGCCGCCGGCCTGTCTGCCCGTGCGGTCGTCTGGGTCGCGTCGGCCCAGGAAGCGATCCCGATCGTTCGCGCGGCGATCCGATCCGGCGACGTCGTCCTGGTGAAGGGCTCTCGGGCCGTCGAGATGGAACACGTCGTGGGGGCCCTGCGGGCCCGCGAGGTCACCGGCGGCTTATGAAGTCGGTGGCGACGTTGCCCATGGTGCCGCAGATGGTCCTCGCAGGGGTCATCGCCGGCGGGATCGTCGCGCTGGCGGGTCCGGGAATTGCGGGGCTCTTGGGCCGATGGGGGCAGCGACAACAGATCAGGGAGGACGCGCCAGGCCGGCACCGGCAGAAGGCCGGCACACCCACGATGGGCGGCGTGTTGATCGTGGGTGCGATCATGGTGGCATCCCTCCTCGTCGCTGGGACCTATCCCCTGGTAGTGTTCGGGCTGACCGCGACGGTCGTCTTCGGGATCATCGGCCTCCTGGACGATGTGCTGGCCATCCGGCGCGGGCGGAACCTCGGCCTGCGGGCGCGAGAGCGCCTGGCGCTGCAGACCGCTGCCGGGCTGCTGCTGGGCTGGTACGTCGCCCGCCAGCCCTGGCTGCCGACGACCGTGGTCGTACCCGGTCTCGGGATGATGGATCTGGGGCGCGGCTATGCCGTGTTTGCTGCGCTGCTGGTTGTGGGTTTCAGCAACGCGGTCAACCTCACCGACGGGCTCGATGGTCTGGCCGCCGGGTTGGTGGCGATCGCGGCGGGGGGGTTCGGTCTGCTGGCTGCCCTGGCCCTGATGCCCGCGGTGGGGGTGCTCGCCATGGCCGTCAGCGGTGCCGCAGCCGGGTTCTTGCGGGTCAATGCGCACCCTGCTCGCGTCTTCATGGGCGACGTGGGCTCCAACGCGCTGGGCGCGTCGCTGGCCGCGCTGGCGATGTTGACCAAAGCCGAGGCCGCGCTATTCGTGATCGGAGGGGTCTTTCTCGCCGAGACAGCGTCGGTGTTGCTCCAGGTGGCATACTTCAAGGCCACGGGGGGACGGCGCATCTTCCGCATGAGCCCGCTGCACCACCACTTTGAACTCGGGGGATGGTCCGAGCGCACCGTGGTGCGACGCTTCTACTGGGCCGGCTGGATCTGCCTCGGGCTCGGCCTGCTGGTGGCCCCGTGACGGCGCTCGCTGCGCAAGCGCGCATTGAGAGGGTCGTGACCCGGCTGCGCGCTCGCCGGATCCACGTCCTGGGCCCCGCGGGAACCGAAGGGTCTGCGGTGATCGACTTCCTGATCCGGCACGGGATCACGAGCATCACCGCCCACGATCTGGAACCGGCGGAGCGCTTCGCGACCACCGTGGCCCGCACACACCAGTGGCTCGATGAGCGCGGCCGCGCCGAGCTGCTGGCCCGACTTCAGGCGGCACCCATCACGTGGCGATGGGGGCCGCGGTATCTGGAGGGGCTTGACGCTGCCGAGGTGATCTTCGTCCCCCAGTCGTGGTTCCGGTACCCGCAGAACCAGCCGGTTCACGACGCCGCGCGGCGCGGCGTGCCGCTGTCCAGCATGACGCAGCTCTTCTTCGAACTCTGGCCCGGGCCGGTGCTGGGTGTGACGGGCACGAACGGCAAGTTCACCGTGCTCACGTTAATCGGCGCCATGCTGGAGGCCGCAGGCGTGCCCGTGGTCACCTCGGGCAACGATCGGACCCACGTGCCGGCGCTGCTGGCGCTGGATCGCGCCACGCCCCACACGTGGCTGCTCCTGGAAATCAGCAACCGACAGCTGGTCGGGCTCCCCTACAGCCCGCACGTCGCAGTGGTGACCAACGTGGCGCCGCACCACCTCGACGACCACGGAACATTCGAACGCTACGTGGACGCCAAGCGCACCCTCGTCCGCCATCAGACCGATCATGACGTCGCGGTCCTCAACGCCGATGATCCGGTGGTGGCCGGGTTCGCTCGGGCCACGCCGGCCCGCGTTCACTGGTTCAGCCGCCGGCGGGTCGTCCGGCGCGGGGCGTGCGTCGAGGGGAGCCACATAGTGCTGGCCGGCCGTCCGTCCAGGTTCGTGTTCCCCGCCACCGACCTGGCGGTCCCCGGGGCGCACATGGTGGAAGATGCTCTGGCGGCAGCGGCGGCCGCCGCCGTGGTGGGCGTGGAGCCCGGCGTCATGGCCAGGGTGTTGGGGGCATTCCGAGGGCTGCCGTACCGATTCCGGCTCGCTGGGGAGCGCGACGGCGTCGCGTTCTTCGAGGACTCACTCGGCACCAACCCGAGCGCGGCAGCGGCGGCCATCGGCGCCATGGACCGGCCGTACCACCTCATCGCGGGTGGCCTGCGCAAGGGGGCCCGGCCAACGGACTTCGCGCCCATGATCGGGGCTATGGCTGCTACGCCGGTGAAGGCAGCGTACCTGATTGGGACCACCATGCCGGTACTGGCCGAGGCTATCGCCAGCATGGCGTCGCCCCCGCCTGTCATC
>JAVKIJ010000094.1:0-10798 GCA_031459535.1 Candidatus Fervidifonticultor quintus
GCCTCTCGCGCACCCTGGGCACCTGATGTATTCGCGATCAGCGTCTCAGGCCCAAGCCGGCCCCTGGCGAGCTCATGGAAAGCGTCGGGCAACGCCACCGGCAGCAGCGGCAGGATGACCTGCGCCTCAGGGTCGCCCAACCGGCAGTTGAACTCCAGCACCTTCGGCCCGGCCGGCGTCATCATGAGGCCGGCAAAGAGGATCCCCCTGTAGGGACGCCCTGCCCGGCACATGGCGACAGCGGTGGGCTCGAGGATCTCCTGCAGGATGCGCCGACGGAGCCCGCCTCCGAGCGGGAAGGGCGCCGCGGCGCCCATGCCACCGGTATTCGGACCGCGATCGCCGTCGTGGAGGCGCTTGTGATCCTGCGCCGCGGGCAAGAGTGCGACGGCTTCGCCGTCGACCAGGGCGAACACGCTGGCCTCCTCGCCCGTCAGGTGCTCCTCGATGACGATCCGGCGCCCCGCGTCGCCGAAAACCCGGTCAATCATCATCCACCGCACGGCGGCGCGGGCTTCATCGAGATCGCCCGCGACCACAACGCCCTTGCCCGCAGCCAGGCCGTCCGCTTTCACGACGACCGGCATCGAGGTGGACTCCAGGTGTGCCAGCGCATCTTTGGGATCGTCGAACACGCGGTAGTCAGCCGTGGGAATGCCCCACCGGCGCATCAAGTCCTTGGCGAAGGCCTTGCTGCCCTCGAGCGCGCTCGCCGCCGCCGACGGCCCCAGGAAGGGCAGCCCGCGCGCGGCGAAGCGATCGGCCAGGCCGGCAACCAGGGGTGCCTCGGGGCCTGCGATCGTGAGGCCTACGCCCCGGGAGGCTGCCGCCTCGACCAGACCGTCAGCGTCACTCGCTGCGACAGGTAGACAGGTCGCAATGCGCCCGATGCCCGGGTTGCCGGGCGCGCAGTACACCGGCGTGGTCGGATAGTGCCGCCGGAGGTGCCAAACGAGGGCATGTTCCCGGCCCCCACTACCGATAACGAACAATCCGCCTCGCGATGGCATGATTTGTTCGGATATTTTGCTGTCCTCTGGGGAAAACTACCCGTCCCGGGAGCGATACTAGCACAATACCCGGACGATGGCAAGCCGCTATGGGCGGGCGACGAACCGGAACTCGAGCCTCGCCTCGTTCTCGGCCCGCAGGATGCCGAGGATGGACGGTGGATCGAACCCGAAGTCGGTCATCCGGATGGTGGTCTGGCCGGTGACCGTCAGCACGGTGCCGTCGAGCTTGATGGTGGACGCGAAGGTGGTCGGCTTCCCCACGGTGCGGATCTTGAGGTTGCCGCTGATCTGGACGGCGATCTCGCGCCCGTCTTGATAGGTCTCGGGCAAGCCCTGGATCCCTGTCGTGGTGAACTCGGCCAACGGGAACCGAGCGGACTCCAGCCAGCGGGTACGGATCGCGTTGTCCCGCCGCTCACTGTCCGACTTGAACTGGCTGATGTCTACCGTAATGACCCCGATCCGGCTGTTGGCCGGCCTGGCACGGTCAACGAAGATCTCGCCGCGGACCGCGGTCGTGACCCCGACCGCGGTATTGAACCGGTTGCCCTCGGCGATGAAGGTCTCGTTCACGCGGTAGGTCACGCTGGACTCGCCAGGCACGATCACGAAGCGCTGCGGTCCCGCCTGCGGCTGTGCCGGCTGCGCCCAGGCCCGGGCGGCCAACGGACGAGAACCGGTGCCGGCTGCGACGACCACTGCGAGCACCACCATGACAACAAACGATCGGAGCATGGCAGAACCACCTCCTCGACCGCCGCCGCAGCGGCGGGTGATGGGCTGGGTGTGCACGCCGGGACGGCATAACGTCGGGAGCCCGCGGGCTCTCAACCCGCCCGCGGGCTCCGCGCCTGTGGCTCCACAGCGTGCCGGCCGCTGCCCTACATCGGCGGCATGGGCGGCGCGCCTGCCGCCGGCTTCTCTTCCTCGGGCTTCTCCACCACCATCGCCTCGGTGGTCACCAGCAGGCTGGCGACCGACGCGGCATTCTGCAGCGCCGAGCGGACCACCTTGGCCGGATCCACGATGCCGGCCTTGAACATGTCCACGAACTCGCCGCTCATGACATCGTATCCCCAGCCGGGCTTCTGGTCCCGCAGGTGCTCGACGATGATCGAGCCCTCCTGGCCCGCGTTCACGGCCAGTTGCTTCGCGGGCTCAGCCAGCGCCCGCGCCACAATGGACGCGCCGGTCTTCTCGTCGCCTTCCAGCGCCAGCGCCTCCACGGCCCGGGCGGCCTGCACCAGCGCCGAGCCGCCTCCCGCCACGATGCCTTCCTCGACAGCCGAGCGGGTGGCCCGCAGCGCATCCTCAGTGCGGGTCTTGCGGTACTTGAGCTCGGCCTCGCTGGGCGCGCCCACCTTGATGACCGCCACACCGCCCGAGAGCTTGCCCAGCCGCTCCTGGAGCTTCTCGCGGTCGTAGTCGGACTCGGTCTCATCGATCTGCTTGCGCAGCTGCTGGATGCGCTTCTCAATGTCCGCGCGCTTGCCGCCGCCCTTGACGATGATGGTCTCTTCCTTGCGGACCCGCACCTGGCCCGCGCGGCCTAGGTGGTGCATCTCGGTGTTCTCCAGCTTGAGGCCCACCTCTTCACTGATCACCTGGCCGCCGGTCAGGATGGCGATGTCCTCCAGGATGGCTTTGCGGCGCTCGCCGAAGGCCGGCGCCTTCACCGCGGCCACCTGCAGCGTGCCGCGCAGCTTGTTCACCACGAGGGTGGCCAGCGCCTCACCCTCCACGTCCTCGGCGACGAGCAGCAGCGGCCGGCCCACCTGCACCACGCGCTCCAGCACCGGCAGCAGATCCTTCACCGCGCTGACCTTCTTGTCGGTGAGGAGGACCAAGCAGTCGTCGAACACGGCCTCCATCTTCTCGGGGTCGGTGACGAAGTACGGGGAGATGTAGCCCTTGTCGAACATCATCCCTTCGACGACCTCCACGGTCGTCTCGATCCCCTTGGACTCCTCGACGGTGATGACGCCGTCCTTGCCGACCTTGTCCATGGCGTCAGCGATGATCTTGCCGATGGCCGGGTCGTTGGCCGCAATGCTGGCCACCTGCTCGATGGCCTCCTTGGTCTCCACGGGCTTGGCCACCTTGCGAATCTCATCGACTACCGCCGCCACGGCCTTGTCGATGCCGCGCTTGAGCGCCATGGGGTTGGCACCCGCGGCCACCATCTTCATGCCCTCGCGGGCGATGGCCTGGGCCAGGATCGTGGCGGTGGTGGTCCCGTCTCCCGCCACGTCCTCGGTCTTGGTGGCCACCTCGCGGACGAGCTGGGCGCCCGCATTCTCGAACGGGTCTTCGAGCTCGACCTCTTTGGCCACGGTCACGCCGTCGTGGGTGATGGTCGGCGAGCCGAATTTCTTCTCGAGTACCACGTTGCGCCCCTTGGGGCCCAGCGTGATCTTGACGGCTTCGGCCAGCTTGTTGACGCCGCGCTCCATGGCGCGGCGCGCTTCCTCCTCGTACGCCAGGATCTTGGGCATGGGGGTCCTCCTAGGCCTTGGCCTTGGCCGGCGTCTTCTCGACGATCGCCAGGATGTCGCTGGCGCGGAGGATGAGCAGGTCGCCCTCGTCGGTCTTGACCTCGGTACCGGCGTACTTGGCAAACAGGACGCGATCGCCTTCCTTCACGTCCAGGGCGATGCGGCGCTTGCCTTCGTCATCCCACTCGCCAGGACCGACGGCGATGACCTCGCCGTGCTGCGGCTTCTCTTTGGCGGTATCAGGCAGGACGATGCCGCCCTTCGTGCGCTCCTCCTCTTCCAGGGGCTTGACAACCACGCGATCGCCGAGCGGCTTGAGCTTCATAGCACGACTCCCTCCTTAGCACAGCACCTGTCGGGGAATTGGCACTCTCGCACCGAGAGTGCCAACCCTCATGATAGGCGGTGGGGCCCGGGCAATCAAGCCCCTTCTTGAAGATTCTGACGGGTCACAGCGGGAGGTCGGCGGCCACCGAGAGGTCCCAGCGGTCCACCTGACCGTGGGCCAGCCGGGAGGCTCCGGCGGCGGCGATCATGGCCGCGTTGTCAGTACACAGCTCGGGCCGCGGGATGCGAACGGGAATCCCCAGGCGCCTCGCCAGTTCGGCGAGACGCCGCCGCAGCACCGAGTTGGCGGCCACCCCGCCGGCCAGCAGGATCGCCGCTGGAGCCCCTCGGCGCGCTGCGCGGACAACGGCGCCCACCAGACTCTCGACGACGGCGTGCTGGAGCGAGGCTGCCAGGTCCGCCAGGAATTGAGGGTCGGGGTCGGATCGGGCGGCCAGGGCCCGGACCGCGGCAGTCTTGATGCCGCTGAAGCTGAAGTCCAGACCGGCACCGCGGCGCCCGTGCAGGGGCACGGGCAGCGGCACCGCGCGGGGATCCCCAGCCTGGCCCAGCCGGTCGAGCGCCGCGCCGCCCGGATAGCCCAGGCCCATGGCGCGCGCGACCTTGTCGAACGCTTCACCTGCCGCGTCATCCCGCGTCCGACCCAGCACCACGTACCGGTGCGGACCCTCGAGGGCGACCAGGTCGGTGTGTGCCCCGGACACGATCAGCCCCAGCGAGGGCACCGGCAGGGGGCCATGATCGATCGCGTTGGCGAACAGGTGGCCCTCGAGGTGATTCACCCCCACAAGGGGCAGACCTCGGGCGTAGGCCAGACTCTTGGCCGCGGCCACGCCGACGGCCAGCGCGCTCACTAGGCCGGGGCCGCAGGTGACCGCCACGGCGTCGATACCTTCCCAGGTGAGGCCCGCGCCTTCCAGCGCCAGATCGATCACTGGCAGCAGACGTTCCAGGTGCCGGCGCGCCGCCAGTTCGGGGACGACGCCGCCGTAGCGCGCGTGCAGGTCGGCCTGGGACGCGACGATGTTGCTGCGGACGCTGACGCCGTCGGCAACTACCGCCGCGGCGGTCTCATCGCACGACGTCTCCAGACCCAGGACGACCATGGGGCCGGGCGCGCTATTGTCCGAGCTCGCGCCGGATGGCCTCGAGGCGGGCCTGGACCGCAGGGTCGCGAAGATTGCCGCTCCACATCACGATGGCGTCTTCGCCGTTGTCGCTGTAGTAGCGCTTGCGGAGTGCCACGTCACGGAAGCCGAACTTGCGATACAAGGCCAGGGCAGCGGCGTTCGAGGGCCGGACTTCCAGGGTCATCCAGCGGGCGCCCCGCGCCAGTGCCCGCTCGATCAACGCCAGCAAGAGGCGGTGACCAATGCCCTGGCCGCGGCGGTGGTGATCCACCGCAATGGTGGTCACGTGCGCCTCGTCGAAGATCACCCACATCCCCGCGAACCCCACCGTGACACCATCGTCGTCGCGGGCAACGATGTAGCACGCCACGTGGTTGTCCTCGAGCTCGGCGCGGTACGCTTCCTTTGGCCACGGGACCGGAAACGCCTCGGCCTCCATCTCGCGCACGCGCGCGATGTCGGCCAGCGTCATGGGGTCGATGCGTACCCGGGTAATCTGCTTCATGAGAGGCCCGCGATCCTACGCCTGCGGTGGTGCGTTCTCGACCCCATGGCGACGTTCCTCTCACATCATCGGTGGTATTCCCGCGCCACCGCCCGCCGTGCGTAGCGCGGGGTCAGGCCCACGGGATCGTCGCGCTCGCCTCGCTGCAGGCGCGCCAGCCCGAGCCGTCCCACCACGGCCGCGCGCGGCCACCACAGCTCCTCGGGGGCGGCCGACGCGCGGGGCCCCAGGGCCTCCAGCAGAGCCGCGCGATGCACCACGAGGGCATCGCCGGCGACGGCCACCGGCTCCGCGATGGGGCCCAGGCGCCCCCCGAGAGCCCCTGGGGCGATCAGGAGATCACCGGCGATACAGCGGATCTCGCCATCGTGCCGGAACAGCGCGGCGGCGACCTCTCCCCGGCGCGCATCGAGCGCTGCCAGCACGAGACCCGTGGCGGACACGCCCGCGGCAATGGCCTCGAGGGTCGAGACGGCCACCAGGGGTCGGCTGAGGCCATGGGCCCAGGCCGCGGCGGTAGCAAGCCCGATGCGCAGCCCGCTGAACCCGCCCGGCCCGATGGACACCGCCAGGGCATCAACGGCCGGCGGCGTCAGATCTGCGGCCGTCAACACCTCGTCAACCGCAGGGATCAGCCACTCGAGGTGGCCTCCGGGCACATGGGCGCTGCGCTCGGCCAGCACGCCTTCGGGAGTCACGACCGCGACGCTGCCCCGGGCCGTAGCGGTCTCGATGGCCAGCACCCGGGTGGTCTTCATGGCCCGGCGACGCCCTCCACGCGATCAGCGAGGGCAGCGGGTGCGTGCAGCGTGAAGGTCCGCTCCGTCTCCGAGGCCCCGAACTCGCACTCCACGCGAATATGGGCCCCGGGCAGCAGGTCTCCGGCACGGTCGGCCCACTCCACGATCAGCACGCCACCGGCATCCGTGAGTTCGTCCAGACCCAGTTCTGCCACCTCGTCGATGCGCTGGAGCCGGTAGAGATCCACGTGGTAGATACGCAGCGGCCCGCGGTACTCCCGGACGACGACGAATGACGGTGACGCCAGATAACCCCGCGCCCCGGCGCCGAGGGCGATGGCGCGGGCCAGCACGGTCTTGCCGGCGCCGAGTGGACCGATCAGGGCTACGACGTCGCCGGGCCGCAGCCGCCTACCCAGCCGGCGGCCGAGGTTCTCCGTGGCCTGGGGGGACCGCGTGGTGAGCCTGACGCAGGCTGGCTGGGAACGCACGCGGCGCAGTAGCCGACTAGGCGCGCCGGGCCAGCTCGGGCCGCACCCGGACGCGTAGCCCCTCCAGAGCGATCACGCGCACAGGTTGACCGTCAGCGATGGGCCCCTCATCGGCGATCGCGCTCCACATCTCACCCTGCACGTAGACCATGCCCTCGGGGTCCAGCCGCGAGCGCGCCACCCCCACGGCGCCCACGAGGCGCTCACCCCCGCTGCGGGCCGGTACCCGCTGGGCCCTCACGCCAGCGCTGACGGCAAACAGGAAGAAGGCGGCCAGCACCGCGGCGACGGCGATGATCAGGCGCAGCGAGATCTGCAGCACGGGCGCCGTGCGCTCCGTCAGCAGGATCGCCCCGAAGATGAACGCTATCACGCCGCCCACGGTGAGCACGCCGTGTCCGGGTACCTTCACGTCGGCGATGAACAAGAGGATGGCAAACGCGATGAGCATCAGCCCGGCCACGTTCACCTGGAGGATCGCGAACGACGCCAGGCCCAGGATGAGGGCGATGCCGCCCACGACCCCCGGCAGGATCGCCCCGGGATTGTACAACTCCACCAGAATGCCGAGAATACCCACATTCATCAGGATGAAGCCGATGTTGGGATCGGAGAGCAAGGAGAGGAACCGCTCGGTGACATCCATGGAGATGTCCACCACCCGGGCACCTGCCGTGCGCAGCGTCTTGCGTCCCAGATCGGTGGCGGCCGTCATGCCGTCGAGGCGGCGCAGCAGGTCCGGAAAGTCCTCGGCGACGAAGTTAACCACGTTGAGGTCCACGGCCTCGACCTCGGTGATCGAGACCGCCTGACGCACGGCGCGCTCGGCCCAGTCCGCGTTGCGGCCGCGGCGGTTGGCCATGGCGCGGATGTTGGCGACCGCATCGTTGGTCACCTTCTCACGCATGGCCTGGTCCTGCTGCTGTTGCTGCTCGCCCTGCGACGGCGTGCCCAGCGTCACCGGCGTCGCGGCGCCCAGGTGGGTCGCCGGCGCCATGACGGCCAGGTGGGCCGCGTAGGTGATGAACACGCCGGCCGACGCCGCTCGTGCCCCTCGCGGGGCGATGAATACCACCACCGGGACCCGGGCGTTGAGCAGCGCCTTCGTGATGTCGTCGGTGGACTTGAGCAGTCCGCCCGGCGTGTCGAGCTGAATGACCAGCGTCTCGGCTCGCGCGTCCTCGGCTTGACGCACGGCGCGCACGATGAGCCGGGCGGTGGCCGGTCCGATGACCCCGTCGATGACAATGCGCTGGACCACGGGCGCCGGCTGAGGGGAGGCGGCCTCACCGGCTGCCACGCCGGCGGCTGCTGCAGCCACCACGGCGGTCAGCAGTCCCAGCAGCGCCACGCCCGGCGCTCTCCGCCTGCTCATGCGCGCCGCGCCGCCTCGACCAACCTCGCGAACAGCGCGCGGTGCTCTGCGTGGTGGGTCACCAAGCGCTCGGGGTGCCACTGGACGCCGACGACGAAGCGGTGGCGACGACTCTCCAAACCCTCGATGATCCCGTCCGGGGCCCACGCGGTGACCTCGAACCCGGGCGCGGGACGCCGGATGGCCTGATGGTGAAACGTGTTGACGCCCACAGGGCCCTCACCCATCATCTCCGCCAGCTGGCTGCCCGCGCCAACCACCACTTGGTGGCCGCATGCCCATGACTCGAGCCGTCCGTCCTGATTGTGCGCCCCCGGATCGCCGCCCGCAAGGGAGAGATCCTGCCACAGCGTCCCGCCTGCGGCCACGTTGATCACCTGGAGGCCGCGGCAGATGCACAGCATCGGCAGATCGTCCGCAAGCGCCCGGCGCGCCAGTGGAATCTCGAGCTCGTCGCGGGCATCGTCGATGGTCAGGGTGGCACGCACGGCGTCGTCGATCGCTTCACCATAGCGGCGCGGATGCACGTCTGCGCCTCCGGACAGCAACACGCCGTCAAACGCATCGGGCAGCGGGTCCCCGGCGGCAGCCAGCAGAGGGTGCCCGCCGGCCGCCCACACGGCCTCGGTGTAGTAGCGCGCGGACGCGGCCAGCCGTTTCTGCGTCGCGGGGTCGGCTCCCGGCGGCACCTTCCTGCCCGTGACCAGGATGCGCGGTCGGTAAGTGCTACGGCTCATACCGCGGCGCCGCGCCTCCCCCGCAGCTCGGGCAGGTCGTCTCGCCCTGCGTGCCCGCGGTCAGCGCCTGGGCGTCCAGCCGGACTGAGCGGATCTTGAATGTCACCGGCCACTGGCGCTGGTGCAACACAGGGTTGATCGAGCGCTCGATGTCGCGAATCACCGCGGTCGGCAACGGCCAGCCGTTGGCGTGCAGACTGTCGAAATAGAAGTACACCTCTGTGGTGCCCGAGGCGGCGAAGAAGCCCCTCATACGCATGCGCGTGGGCCGGCCCCCGAACATCACCGTCCCGGTGCCAAGCAAATACCCATCTTCGGCCCACAGGCGGATGTCCTCGAGCGGGTTGCCGGCATTGAAGTAGTCCTGGAGGCTGGCCAGCAGCACCCGCACCTGCATGGCGCTGTCCCGGAAGTCCAGGACCCGCAGCGTGCCGGCCCGCAGGGCCGAGGGATCCAGGGTCACCCCCACCAGCCGGATGCTGGCTTCGTCCACGCGCAGGCCCTCGGTAAGGAGCACGCGGCGAGCGGCCACCGAGATGCGCGCGTATCCCCCCTCGTAGAGGTCAGGAATGGCCTCGATCCGCAGCTCGTCAGCGCGCCGCATGAAGGCCCCAAACGCCCGGCGCAGCAGCGCCTCGTCCGCGGCTGCCGGCTGGGAAGCGGCACCGACCACCAAGCCGGCTATCAGCGCAAGCCCGAGCACCGCCCGCATCTCATCCCTCGGAGAGCCATCCGGCGTAGGCAAAGAGCGCGGGCTGCCCGCCGGTATGCCAGAAGATCACCGTCTGGTCCGGCCCGAACTGCCGGCGCCTGACCATGTCGATCAGTCCGGCCATCGCCTTGCCTGTATACACCGGATCCAGTAGGATGCCCTCCGTCCGGGCGGCTAGACGAATCGCGTCCAGGCAGGCCGGTGTGGGCTGCCCGTAGCCTTCACCCACGTACTCGTCTGTCACGACGATATCATCGGGATGCGGCCGCCAGTCAAGCCCAAGCAGCAGGGCCAGCTCACCGGCCAGACCCCGTACACGCCCGGCAACGATGTCGCGGGAGGCGCCGACGCTAACCCCCACCACCCGAATTCCGGACTGCGTGACCTTCATGGCGGTGTGGAGTCCCGCCTGCGTGCCGCCGCTGCCGCTGGCGTGCACGATGGCATCGGCCCGAATGCCGCGGCCGTTGAGTTGATCGAGCAACTCCAGACCGGCGTTGACAAATGCCGCGGCGCCCAGCGCGGTGGAGCCGCCTAGCGGGATGACGTACGGATTGCGGCCCTGACGTCGTAGGTCGCGCGCGACGTCCTCGACGACCCCCATCAATTCATAGGCATCCTCGGTGTTCACGATGCGGATGTCGGCACCGAAGAGGGCGTCCAGGAGCAGGTTGCCCTGCCGCTGATCGGGCTCCTGCCCCTGCAGGACGACCAGCGCGTCGAGTCCCAGGCGCCTGGCGGCCGCTGCGGCCACCCGCGCGTGATTGGACTGCACGGCACCCACGGTGATCACCACGTCGCAACCGCGGTCGACGGCCTCGCCCATCAGGTACTCGATCTTGCGGACCTTGTTGCCGCCGAAGGCCAGACCGGTGATGTCGTCGCGCTTGAACATGATGCGCGGGCCACCAAGGAAGGCCGACAGCGAGGGGGCTTCCTCCAGTGGCGTCGGAAGGGCGGCCAGCTTCAGGCGGGGCAGACGTCCCAGTTGCACAGGTATCCCCCTTGTCTTCAGGCCGGTTTCGTCAGCCCGGCCACATACGCGGCCCAGGCCTCGCGGGCCTCTGCCACGGATACAGCCTCAAACCGTAGGGCCGCGCCCGGGGCGGCCTGGGCCAGGCGATCGAGGTCGGCGGCGATCACCCAGGCGATCTTGGGATAGCCGCCGGTCGTGGGGCCGTCCGCGAGCAGGACGATCGGCTGGCCTTCTGCGGGCACCTGAACCGCCCCCGGAAGGAGCCCGTCGGAGAGG
>JAVKIJ010000095.1:0-10550 GCA_031459535.1 Candidatus Fervidifonticultor quintus
TGGGGCGACGCGGTGTATCCTCTCACTCCAGTTTGAGCAGGCCGTAGCGACCCAGGACCACCGGGACGGCCTCACCGGGCACCGCCGGCCGGGCCGCGAGGGTCCCGAACTCGGGCGGCACGTCGTCTGCCACCTGCAGGCCGCCCGTGTCGATGTGGAGCGCGAGCCCTTGGAACGCGAACACCAGGGGCCTGGGGCCCCGGAACGACACTTTGGTCCTGGTGGCTGCCGACACGTCGACCCCTACCTCTGCCAGGTTGCGCTGTAGCACGTTCACGTCCACCTCGATCTCCTGGCCCTGCTCGTCCGTGGCCGTGACGCCGAACGACCGTGACTTGAGCGTGCGGGTGATCACCACCACCTGGCCTTCGCCGATGAAGTAGTCGTCGATCACGGGGTTGCCGGCATCAAGCGCGGGACGACGGCCCAGGTACTCGCGCAGCTCGATGATGTCCACCGAGTCGGAGCGCACGTCTTCATAGGAAAATTCCACCTGCCGGGCACGCTCGAAGCCGACCTTGGCGGAGATCGCCAGCGCGCCCAGCGCGGCGAGCAGCTTCCCCAGCAGATGTAGCCCCAGCCCCACGTCGAGCTTATCGGTGCGGCGGCCGGTGATCTGGCCCACGAGTTCGTCTTGCCGCATCGGGGGCGGGGCATCCGCGGTTCGCATCAGCCGCGGCAACGGCCCCAGGTGCCTGGCCGCGCCGGCTCCAGGGCGCTTGCCCACCAGGTCCAGCGGGTAGATGTGCTCCCGCGGCAACTGAATGGGCGTGTAGCCCAGTTCGCGCAGGAAGTCCAGAGAACTCTCTCGACATGCCATGTCCGTCCCCCCCAAGGGTCACGGCTGGATCCGAAACCGGAAGTACCACTCTCGCAGCTCCGGCGCCCGGTACTGAAGCTCGCTGACGACCTGGAGGCGGGCGCCTGCGCCCCCAAGCAATCCCGCCACCAGCACGCCCTCATCACTGCCCGCCACTCGGGGCACCACCGTGACGAAGAGCTCATCGACCAGGCCCGCGGCGACCAGCCTGCGGTTGGTCTGTGGTCCGCCCTCGGCCAGCACCCGGCCAACGCCGCGGGAGGCGAGCAGATCCAGCGCGACGGCGAGATCCACGTCGCCGTTGGCGTCCGCCGGCACCACCAGCACCTCGGCCCCGGCAACCTCGGCGCGCCGGCGATCGGCGTCGCGGGCCAGTTCCGTGGTGATGACGATCGAGGCGAAGTCCTGTTGCGCGAAGAACCGCTTGGCCAGCACGGCGTCGGAGAACTCGGCGCGGCGGGAGAGTACCACCGCGGACGGATTGGCCGGCCGGCCGGCGGTGGTGCGGGCCTCCTGGAGGTGGCGGTGCGTGGTCGCGATGATATCGTTACGGCGCAGGGTTCCGGCGCCGCTGAGGACAACGTCCGCCCAGCCCCGCAACGTCCGGAACAGGTAGTGGTCCACCGCCGACCCGATGGACCACGCTGCGCCACCGATGGCCACCACGCCATCCAGGGTCTGGACCATGTTGACTGCGACGGCCGGGCGCGAGCCCCTGGGCACGATGGCCAGGTCACGGTACACCCAGGCGAGCGGGACCCTCCGGGTGCCCGGTTCCCGTTCGTGGTAGACCTGGAAGAGTTCATCGGGTAGCATCGCAGCCGGCACGCTAGAACTCCAACAGCGCGCCGGCTCGCACCAGCCGTTCCTGAATCTCGCGTACCAGGTCAGGGCGCCCCACAAGTGCGTGGGGAGTAGCGCGGTGGACCACGGCCACAGCCGCCGCCACCCCCGCGCCCTCGCCCATCGCCATCGTGGTGGCCACGATCCTGGCCGAGCCGGCGGCCTCAAAGGTCGCCGAGAACGCCCGGCTCGCAAAGAAGAGGCGGTCGACATTGGCCGCGATTAGCGACCGTAGCGGAATCGTGTACGGCGAGCGGACAGGGCTGTTCCCGTACCGCTCGCCGGGCACGTACTGATGCAGATCCACAGGATAGGACGCCGCGCCGATCCGGTCCCAGAACCGTCTGCGCGTGGCGATATCCTCCCCCGTCAACGTGTAGAGGCCCTGTAGGTGCCGGGTCTCGCGCACGTAGAGCTCGGGCGCGACCTCGACCAGGCGGGCATCAGAGAAGCCCGGGACACGCTCCCGCAGATACGCCACCAGGCGCGGGACCTCCCGCTTGGCGCGCCGGTAGCCGTCCATGCGCGAAGCACGGTCCGTGCCGTCCACGTCGTGCACCTGCAGCGAGTTGATCCACGCCGACCCGTCAGGCAGGCGCCCGATGTTGAGATCGTGGGCCGACAGGCGCGGATCGGCGGGCACGTAGCCGCGCATGAGGCCTCGGAATCCCCACACATACCCCAGGTAGGCGCCGCTGGGCTGCCGGCCGCGCCGGTGCCTGGAGGCGTAGGTGACGATCGCGCGCCAGTCGAGGCCACTGACCCGGAACATGAGGGTGGCGGGCATGGCGCGCCGATCCAACCTGAGAGCCTCGCGGCCGAAGGTGAATGGCACGCCGGCGGCCGCCGCGAGATCGCCGTCGTCGGTGGCGTCTATGGTGACCTGCGCGTTCAGCGTCGCTTCGGTCCCATCCGGCAGGCCCACGATTGCACCAATGACGGCCCGGCTCTCGACGATGGGCCGAACCAGGCGCGTCTGGAGCAGCAGGGAGATGCCGGGTTCCGCTTCGACCTTCCGCTGCAGCAGCTCGCGGACCCGCCGGGGGTCGAAGGTGATGCTTCCGATCTCGCGATAGACCTCGAGGAAGATGCCCCGGGTGAGATGGTGGCCGGTCCGAGGCATGAAGTTGAGGTCCACCATGTTGAGCATGGCGCCGGTCCAGACGGTGCCGAGGAAGGGGCGCGGTTCGACGAGGATGACCACCATCCCCTGGCGGGCCGCGGCCAGGGCCGCGGCGACGCCGGCCGGACTGCCTCCCACGACGAGGACATCGACCCGGAACTCAGGCGGCCACCGGTCGGGCAGCAGCCGCCGCGGGTGGACCATGACCACGCCCATCGCGAGCAACACGACGGCCACTGAGAGCGCCAGGGATCGAAGGCCCCTCATCTGCATCACGCGCCACGGTCCCCAAGGCGTCGGCCCACTGCCAAGGGAGCTGGACCTCGCCTGGCACCGACGCGGCGGCGACGCCGCTAGCGGCGCTCGGACCGAGTGATCGCCGCCAGGGCCTCAGCCACGCGGCTGTACGTTTCGTCCAGATGCTGGGGCAGTACCTTCGTGTCGCCCAGCACCGGCATGAAGTTCGTGTCGCCCGCCCAGCGAGGTACCACGTGGACGTGCAGGTGATCCTCGATGCCGGCACCCGCGGCCCGGCCCAGGTTCAAGCCCACATTGAAGCCTTCGGCGGCCATGGCGCGCTCCAGACCGGCGATCGCCTGGCCGGTCAGCCTGATCAGGGCCTCGGCCTCATCGGCGGAGAGTTGATCCAGGCGCGCCACGTGGCGGAAGGGGACCACCATGAGATGGCCGCTGTTGTACGGGTATCGGTTGAGGAGGACGTATACCAGCTCGCCGCGGTGCACGATGAGCGCCGCGCGGTCGTCGCCCGCCTGGGGCACCTGGCAGAAGACGCACCCGGGCTCCCTGGGACCGGCCACGTAACTGAGGCGCCAGGGCGCCCACAGCTGTCTCACGGACCGGCGCGCTCCAGCCGACGCAGCCCCTCCGCGGCCGCAGCCTGTTCTGCCTCCTTCTTGCTCTTGCCGCGGCCTTCGCCCACGACCCGGCCGCCGGCTTCCACCACCGCCACGAACGTGCGGGCGTGGTCGGGCCCTTCCTCCTGCGTGATGCGGTAGCGGGGCATCTGTCCGCGGCGCTGCAGGCGCTCCTGGAGCTGGCTCTTGAAGTCCTCGCCGGCGCGCTGGATGACCTCGCCGAGCTCGCCGAGCCACCGGGTGATGAGGTGGTGTGCCACGCCGTAACCCGAATCGATGTACACCGCGCCGATGACGGACTCCACGGCGTCGGCCAGCAGCCCCGGCCGCTGGCGCCCACCGCCCTTCTCCTCGCCCCGGCCCAGCAGGATGTAGCGCCCGAGGTCGAGCCTCCGCGCAATGGAGGCCAGCGCCGCCTCGTTGACCACCCGCGCGCGCTGCTTGGCCAGGCCACCCTCGTCCATGTCCGGGTGCCGGCGGTAGAGATCGTCACTCACGACCAGGCTCAGCACGGCGTCTCCAAGGAACTCGAGTCGCTCGTAGCTCTTGCCCGGATCGCGGCCCTTCTCATGGCTGAACGATCCGTGCCGAAGCGCCAGGTCCAGCAGCGACCGGTCGCGGAAGCGCACGCCCAACCGTTCCTCGAGGTGGGCGAGTTGGGCCAGGCGGTCCTGGCTGAGGACCTCTCCGACGGCGCCGGTCTCGTCCGGTGGTACCGGTGGGGGCGGCCTGTGGGGTCTACGCATATGCCCTCGCAATCAGGATAGCATTGTGGCCCCCAAAACCAAACGCGTTCGACATGACCGTGCGCAGCCGGGCCGGTCGCGCGGCATTGGGCACGTAGTCGAGATCGCACTCGGGATCGGGAACGCGATAATTGATGGTCGGCGGCAGCACCTGGTGCTGGAGGGCCAGAATGCAGGCCACGAACTCGACACCGCCGGCGGCTCCCAGCAGGTGCCCGGTCATGGACTTGGTTGAACTGATGGCCAGGCGTCGCGCGTGGTCCCCGAACAGGCGCTTGATGGCCAGGGTCTCCAGACGGTCGTTGTACGGCGTGCTGGTCCCATGGGCGTTGATGTAGTCAATCTCCTCTGCCGCGAGGGCGGCGTCCGCGAGGGCTGCGGCCATGCTGCGCAGCGCCCCATCTCCTTCCGGGTCGGGCTGCGTGATGTGAAATGCGTCGGTGGTGACGCCGTAGCCGAGCACCTCGGCCAGGATCGGCGCGCCGCGGGCCTCGGCGTGCTCCAGGGCCTCCAGGACCACCACGCCGGCGCCTTCACCCATGACAAACCCGTCACGGGTGGCATCGAAAGGCCGGCACGCGCGGTCCGGTTCGTCGTTGCGGGTGGACATGGCCTTCATGGAGCAGAAGCCGGCGATGGACAACGGGGTGATGGCAGCCTCGCTGCCGCCGGCCAGCATCACGTCCGCATCGCCGCGCTGGATGATGCGGAAGGCATCGCCGATGGCGTTGCCGCCCGTGGCGCAGGCTGTCACCACGCAGGAGCTGGGCCCCTTGGCACCCGTGAGGATGGCTGTCACGCCGCTGGCCATGTTGACGATCATCATGGGGACGAAGAACGGCGAGACGCGATCGGGGCCGCGTTCCAGCAGCGTCCGGTGCTGCTCCTCCCAGGTGGCCGCCCCCCCGATCCCGGAGCCGATCAGGACTCCGGTGCGGCCGGCGTTGGCCGGCGTGATGACCAACCGCGCGTGCTCCATCGCCATACGGGTGGCGGCATAGGCAAACTGCACGAATCGGTCGTTGCGTCGGACTTCCTTTCGGTCCATGTAATCGGAGGGATCGAAGTCCCGCACCTCGGCGGCAATCTGGGTGGCAAACTTCGACGCATCGAACCGGGTGATCCGACTGACACCAGACCGGCCGGCCACCAGGGCGTTCCAGAAGGCCTCGAGACCGACCCCGATCGGGCTCACGACACCCATGCCGGTGACGACTACGCGCCGGCACACGGGGAGCTGCACGCGCGGGCTCTGCGCGCCTATTGCGATCCGGTCTCCTTGGAATGGCTCTCGATGAAGGCCACCGCGTCACCGACGGTGACTATCTTCTCGGCCTGTTCGTCGGGAATCTCGATCTTGAACTCGTCCTCGAGCGCCATGACCAGCTCAACCACATCGAGCGAATCCGCACCAAGATCTTCCACGAATGACGATTCGGGCGTGATGGTCTCCTCTTCCACACCCAACTGGTGTGCGACCCGCGCCCTCACGCGCTCAAAGACCGTTGCCATGGAGAGAGCCTCCTTCAGGTACGACCTAGTGCATTACCATACCGCCGTCGACGTTCAAGACCTGCCCGGTGATGTACGCGGCCTCATCCGAAGCCAGGAAGACGACGGCCGCTGCCACGTCATCGGGTGAGCCGGCTCGCCCGAGGGGGATTTGAGCCATGTACCGGGCCCTTACGTCGTCTGGTAGCCCCTCGGTCATGCCGGCCGTGATGTAGCCCGGCGCCACGGCGTTCACGGTGATCCCCCGCGAACCGACCTCCCGTGCGATCGCCCGGGTGAGCCCGATAACCCCGGCCTTCGCGGCCACGTAATTCGCCTGACCCGCGTTGCCGACCTGTCCGGCCGTGGAGGTGACGTTGATGATGCGCCCACGCCGCTGGCGCACGAACTCCCGGAGCGCGGCGCGAATGCAGTAGAACGTGCCAGTCAGGTTCGTGTCCACGACGGCCTGCCAGTCTTCGTTCTTCATGCGCAGGACCAGGCCGTCGCGCGCAATCCCGGCGTTGTTCACCAGGATGTCGAGGCGTCCGAAGGCCTCGGTGGCGGCCCCGACCACCGCTGCGGCCTGATCGGGCTTGGAGAGATCGCCCCCCACGGCCCGGGCGCGGCCTCCGGCGCCCTCGATCTCGGCCACCAGGCGAGCGGCCGCGCCGGCGTTCTGCCAGTAGTGCACGATGACCGCCGAGCCCTCCAGCGCCAGTGCCACCGCGATGCGGCTGCCAATCCCGCCGGAAGCACCGGTGACCACCGCGACCCGGTTCTCAAGCCGACCCATCGTCCCGAAGCCTCACCCTGGACGACCGCCCGACACAGACACCTTCGGCAGCCTGGCCAGGGCGGCCTCCAGGCTCGCCTGGTTCTCCACCGAGATGACCTCGGCGTCCGGCACGGTCTTCCGGATCAGGCCGGCCAGGGTCGTACCGGGGCCGGCCTCGACGAAGACGGACGCGCCGAGTTGGCGCAACGTGCGCACTGACTGCTCCCAGCGTACAGGTGCAGCCACCTGGCTGATCAGCGACGAGCGGATTGCCTCGGGCGCCTCTACCGGCTGGCCGCTGACGTTCGCTACCACCGGCAGGCGCGCGGGCCGCACCGCGGTGCCCGCGAGAACCGACGCGAGGCGGTCCGCGGCCGGTCGCATGAGCGACGTGTGGAAGGGCGCGCTGACCGCCAGCGGAATCACCCGCCTGGCGCCCGCGGCCTTGAGCCTGGCCGTCGCGTCGGCGACCGGACCGGCATCGCCGGCGATGACCACCTGGCCCGGCGCGTTGAAGTTCACGGCCTCGACGAATCCAGGGGTCTGCTCGCACACCTCGATGACCCGGTCAGCCTCCAGCCCCAGCACCGCGGCCATGGCTGTCTGGCGGTCTCCGGCCGCCTCCTGCATGAAGCGACCTCGTTGCCGCACAACCGTCACGGCGTCGCCGAAGGCCAGGGCGCCCGCCGCCACCAAAGCCGCGTACTCGCCGAGGCTGAGTCCGGCGGCCATATCCGGTCTCACGCCGGCCTCGGCCAGCACCGACGCCACGGCCCAGCAGCACGTCAGGATCGCCGGCTGCGTGTTCTCGGTCTCGCGCAGGCGCGCTGGAGGACCGTCGCGACACAACGCCAGGACGTCCAGCCCGATTGCCTGGCTCGCCTCCGCGAAGACCCGGCGGGCCACATCATAGCGGTCGGCGAGGTCGACACCCATGCCCACATACTGGGCGCCCTGACCGGGGAAGACGAACGCGATCACCGCCGGGGCCCGTGGCCCGCCGCCCGCGCCGACGCCTCGCTCCAGCACATCGCCGCCGCACCCCACGTAAGGCCACCTCCGAACGCCACGAACACCACGTGATCACCCGGACGGATGCGCCCCTGCTCCAGCGCCTCGTACAACGCCACGGGCACCGAAGCGGACGACGTATTGCCGTAGCGATCCACATTGATGAAGAAGCGTTCCATGGGCTGCCCCAGGCGCTCGGCGGCCGCCGTGATGATCCGGACGTTGGCCTGGTGCGGGATGAAACACTCGATGTCGTCAATCGAGAGACCAGCGGTCGCCACCACCTGTTCGATGGCGCGCGGAATCACGCGCACCGCAAACTTGAAGACCTCGCGGCCGTTCATCTTAATGTAGTGGTCACGCGCCGCCACGGTCTGCTCGCTGGCAGGCAGCCGCGACCCGCCAGCCGGTAAACTGATCCACTGCCCGCCGGAACCATCCGCGCCCAGATGAAACGCCAGGAAGCCTTCCCCAGGTGGGCATGGCCGCAGCACCACCGCCGCCGCGGCGTCTCCAAACAGCACGCAGGTGGCGCGATCGGTCCAATCGGTGATGCGCGAGAGGGTCTCGGAGCCGATGACCAGCACGCTCTCCGCCGTGCCCGACGCGATGGCCGCGTGCCCCATGGCCACGCCATAGGCCCAGCTGCTGCACGCGGCCGAGAGATCGAAGGCACCCGCCCGCTTGGCGCCCAACCGCTCCTGCACCAGGCACGCGGTGGCGGGAAAGAGCATGTCCGGCGAAGCGGTCCCCACAATGACCAGGTCCAGGTCGCCAGCGTCGACGCCGGCGTCGAGCAGGGCCTCCTGGGCGGCTTCCACCGCCAGGTCCGACGTGGCCACATCGGGCGGCGCGACGCGGCGCTCGCGGATGCCGGTGCGGGTCTGAATCCACTCATCAGTGGTGTCCACGAGCTTCTCGAGATCGTGGTTGGTGAGGATCTCGGCCGGAATCGCCCGCCCGATGCCGGCGATGGTCGACCCTCGCCTGATCCCTGAGCGCATCGCTGGGCGCACACGCTCGGCCTGTTTGACATACGCCACGGTCAACCCCCCAACCCCACCGGCCGCCGCTTCCGCAGGCTGGCCCGTAGCTGGCGTCGGTTCTCAGGACTCCTTCTTCTTCTTCTTCTTCGATCGTGCGGACTCGACCGCGATGACCTCACGCCCCGCATAGTAGCCGCACGAGGGACACACTCGGTGCGGCACGATCAGAGTCTTGCACTGGGGACACGTGACCAGTGTCACCGGAGCCGCCTTCCACGTACTGCGGCGGCTCCCTGTTCTCGACCTCGGATGCCGACGTTTCTGAGCCACGCACTCTCCTCCTGTCTCCCGTTGCCGTTCCGCTGTCCACATCCTAGCAGCCGCCACCCGACGGCCGACCCTGGCCCCATCGGGAGAGCGGGGCCAGCCGGGGATCGACCGCGGCGGGCCCTGGGGACTCCCGCGAGCAACGGCACGGCTCGAGGCGAAGATTGGCGCCGCAGCCGGCGCATAGCCCCGGGCAGTCCGGGCTGCAGTGGGCCGCCATGGGCAGCGCCAGCACCAGCGCATCGCGGGCCAGCGTTTCCAGGTCGAGTTCGATGCTCTCGCCGATCCGGATGAGGTAGCCGGCCTCGCCCTCGGCCGCTGCTCCCGGTGCGGTCGCCGACCCCCACCCCGCCTCCTCCTCCACCGCTGCATCCAGATGATACGCGAACGGCGAACCGCACCGGTCGCAGATGAGCGTCGCCACCGTTCGCAGCCGCCCTTCAATCCGCAGAACGGCGCCGAGATTCGTCAATGTGATCGTGCCCTCGACCGGGTGGACGAACGGAATCTCGTCAATGCGGCTGGCGACCGTGTCGTGGATCTGGACTGCCAGCGTTGCGCCGCGCTCGGCGCGCACCTGCCGCAGATCCAGCCTCAAGGCGCGCCCGCTCCCATCAGGCATATCATGCCATTATAGGAACGCGCGAAAAGAGGTGTCAACGAACGGCGGCGGGACGAGCAATGGCAGCGGCCGTTCTGTTCGCCCTACCGATCGCGTCGGCCCGGTGAGCGCAGCACCTCCCGGCCGCGCCGGATCGTCGCCAGGATCTTTCCGACTTCTTCCTCAAGGCGCTCCAGGACCTGCGCGGCGTACTCATCGGCTCCACGTCGCACGCGTTCCGCTTCGCGCCTGGCATCCTCGACCAACGCCTGTCCTCGGGCAGGTGGCGGGCCGGCCGGCGAGTTCTCGCTCAAGGCTCGTGCGTGCGCCTGAGCGTCGAGCACGATGCGCCGGGCGTCCTCGCGGGCGCGGGCCAGGGTTCGCTCGGCCTCGTGGAGCAGGCGGGTGGCCTGATGCAGCTCCCTGGGCAGGGCAGCTCGCGCCATCTGCAGCAGCCCCACCACATCGCGCTCGATGACCTGCCGCTCGGCAGCTGGCAGCCGGAGCGCATGCCGGCGGAGCAAACCTTCCAGGCGGTCGAGGATCTCCAGGGCGGTTTCCACGGCTACGGCTGAACCGGCCAGCGCGCCCGCAGGCGTCGGACGACCGGGGGCGGACAGATGCCCTCCACCGAGCCGCCCAGGCGCGCCACCTCCCGAATCAGGGACGACGACACAAACGCATACTCGGGATCGGCAATGAAGAGCAGGGTGTCCAGTGTGGGCGCCAGACGCCGGTTCATCGCCGACTGCTTCAGCTCATAGTCGAAGTCACCGACCGCCCGCAGCCCTTTGATCAGGCACGTTGCTCCCCGCGAGAGCGCAAAGTCCACGGTGAGCCCGGAGTACGCGGCCACTTCGACGGACGGCATGCCGCTGAGGGCTTCCTGGAGCATGGCCACGCGGTCGGCCAGGGGAAACGCCCCTGGGACCTTCTCCACGTTCTCTGC
>JAVKIJ010000096.1:0-10413 GCA_031459535.1 Candidatus Fervidifonticultor quintus
CGATCGGGCCACCGACTGGCTTGATCAGAACTCCGCCGGCACCGGTCCGTACGTCCTCAAGAAGTGGACCCGCGGCGTCGAGGTGGTGCTGGAGCGCAACCCCAACTACTGGCGCCGTCCCGCGTCCTTTGCCCGCATCGTGATCCGCGACATTCCCGACCCGGCCACGCAGCTCGAGCAGGTCGAGCGCGGCGACGTGGCGATCGCGGAGAGCCTGGACGCCGACCTGACGGCGCGTTTCCGGCGGTCGGCCAAGGGGCAGGTCGTCGAGGGCAATACCCTGGACATGATCTACCTGGCCATGACCACCAGCCCGCAGGTCTCATCGGCGCTGGCCGAGCGCAAGTTGCGGCAGGCCGTGATGTACGCCATTGACTACGATGGCATCATCAAGGGGCTGATGCGCGGCGCCGCGGTGCAGCTCCCAACGGTGATCCCGGTGGGCCTGTTGGGCAGCGATCCCGCGCTGGCGCCCAAGCGCGACTTGGCCCGCGCCAGACAGCTGCTGGCCGAGGCTGGCTATCCCAACGGTTTCAGCGTCAAGATGGTCTACCCGACCCGCGTGCTGGTCGGCGGGTTGTCGGCAGAGACCCTGGTCACCAAACTGCAGGCCGACCTGGCCAAGGTGGGCGTCCAGCTCGGGCTCGAGCCGCGCGAGGCCGTTGCCTGGCGCGCCGACTACCGCGCCGGCAAACTGGCCATCACCATCGCCGACTGGACGCCCGACTTCCCGGACACCCACGGGTGGGCCGTGCCGTTCGCGGTGAAGGGCGCCGCTGCCGCGCGCCGCGTGCACTACGACAACCCAAGGGCGGCGCAGCTGGCCATCGAGGCTGGCCGCATCACCGACCCGGCCAGGCGCGCGCAGATGTACCGCGAGCTGCAGCAGATCTTCAATACCGACGCGGCGTATGTGGGCCTGATCCAACCCAAGGTGAACCTGGCCGTGGGTCCGGGCGTGGCGGGGGTCATCTATAACCCGGTCTACTTCCTGGACTATTACTACGTGCGCTAGCGACGGCGCGGCCTTGCGCCGTTACCTCATGGTGTGGCGAGGGCTCGGGACGGTTGACGGACTTCTGGCGCTTCATCGCACGCCGGGCGATCGTCACCGTCCCGGTGCTCTTCCTCATCGTGGTCCTCGGCTTCGTCCTCACCTACTTGATTCCGGCTGACCCGCTGGCCATGGTGCTGTCCGAACGGGCCATGGCCAATCCCGAGATCGTCCGGGCCTACCGCGAGCGGTGGGGGCTGGACGCGCCGGCGCCGGTCCGGTTCCTGCGCTACCTGGGCAACCTGGCCCGTGGCGACCTGGGCACCTCCATCGCCACCCAGCAACCTGTGATCGAGGACCTGAAGCAGTTCATCCCGGCGACGGTGGAGCTGGCCCTGGCCGCCATGGTGGTGGCCGTGGTCATCGGCGTGCCGCTAGGCGTGATCGCCGCTACAAGCCGGGAGCGGTGGCCCGACCACGCGGCCCGCGTGGGGTCCCTGGTCGGCGTCTCGATGCCGGTGTTCTGGCTCGGCCTGCTGGCGCTGGCGGTCTTCTACTACCGCCTCCACGTGGCGCCGGGGCCCGGGCGCATCGACCCGCACCTGGCTACGCCGCCCCTGGTGACCGGTCTCCTCCTTGTGGACAGCACGCTGGCCGGACGCTGGGACGCCTTCGCCGACGCCCTTCACCATCTGGCACTGCCGGCCCTGGTGCTGGGCGCCTACGTGATGGGGGTGATCACGCGCGTGACGCGCTCCAGCGTACTCGAGGTGCTGGCCGAGGACTACATCCGTACGGCCCGCGCTAAGGGGCTTGGGGAACGGCTGGTGATCCTGCGCCATGCGCTGCGCAACGCGCTCATCCCCACGGTGACCGTGGTCGGCCTGGCCTTCGGCAACCTGATGGCGGGCGCGGTTATGACCGAGACCATCTTCGCCTGGCCCGGCATCGGGCGCTACGCCGTCGACGCGGCCAGCAAGCTCGACTTTCCGGCGATCATGGGCGTCACACTGTTCGTGGCCCTGGTGTACGTGACAATCAACTTCGCCGTGGATGTCGCCTACGGCGTGATGGACCCCCGCATCCGGCTGCAGTAGCCCATGACCAGACGCCTGCGCCGCAGCCGTGCCGCCCAGTTCGGGGTGCTGATGGTCCTGCTCTGGACGCTGGCGGCCGTCCTCGCGCCGCACCTGGCGCCGCACTCGCCCATCGAGCAGCACCTGGAAGACCGGCTCTCGCCGCCGTCGGCCCGCTACCTCTTCGGCACTGACGAACTGGGCCGCGACGTGTTCAGCCGCGTGCTCTACGGCGCTCGGCTCTCGATTCCCACGGCGTTTGTGGTGGTCGCCGTGACCTCGGCGCTGGGAACCGCGCTCGGGGTCATCTCCGGATTCGCTGGCGGCCTGGTGGACGAGACGATCATGCGCATCAGTGACGCGGTGCTGGCCTTTCCCAGTCTGATTCTGGCCATGGCGATCACCACAGCCTTGGGGCCTGGCCTGCTCAACGCCCTGCTGGCGATCGTGCTGGTGCTCTGGCCGGAGTACGCCCGGATCATCCGAGGCCAGGTGCTGGGCATCCGCGAGACCGAGTACGTAACCGCGGCCCGGGCCATCGGTGTCCCCGACGGCCGCATCCTGTGGCGGCACATTCTGCCCAACACCCTATCGCTGACCCTGGTGAAGGCCAGCCTGGATGTGGGCAACGTGATCATCATCGCCGCCGCACTGTCGTTCGTGGGATTGGGCGCGGTGCCCCCGACGCCCGAGTGGGGCGCTATGGTGGCCGCGGGACGCCAGAAGTTCTTCGAGTGGTGGGTTGGAACGTTCCCGGGACTGGCGATCTTCACGGTGGTGATGGGGTTCAACTTCCTGGGTGATGGGCTGCGGGACCTGCTGGACGCTCGGCTGCGCCGGATGGTGGCCGCGGAGTAGCGCAGATCTGGGAAGGACTGAGACGCGCCGGCTTTGGGCACATGATGAGAGAGGCAGAACAGATTGAAGGCCTCCGACAGTGGCAAACCCGGAGCGATCCGGGGGCGCAAAGCTCCGGGGCCCGTCAGTGCGGGCTGGCTGAGCTGCCGAAGAGGGCTTCACGAACCGTGGAGCCCTCTTGTCATGGATGGGGTGGCCCGGTGAGCGCAGTGAGCAGACCGCAACTTGGTGTTCGGCGATGCGCAGGCCGCGGCTACACCGTCCTCGAGCTCGCGGTTGTGGTAGGCTTGCTGGCGATCCTGCTCATCCTGGCCCTGCCGATCTGGCAGGGGGCCATTCGTGAGCGCCGGGTGGTCAGAGTTGCGGAAGAGATCGCCGGCGTCCTTCGTTTTGCACAACAGGCGGCCGTGGCGGACGCACAGCAGTCCTGCGGCTACCGGGTGGAGGTGTCTGCATCCAGCGCGGTCGTGCGTCGAATTCCGCGGGCGGCCGATGGTAGTTGCGATGCCCCTGGCGCGTCAGTTCGGCGCACAGACGATTATCCTGAGGGCGTGACCGTGGTTCCGGCAAGCGTGGACTTCAGCAGCGCAGGAAGCGCGACGAGCGCCGCCATCAGTGTGTCGGCTGGCGACCGGGTCAGGTACGTGCGCGTGCACGCCGCCACCGGCCGCGTGGAGGTGAGCCCGACCCCGTGATGCCCACGTCAGGCAGGCATGCAGGGCTCACGCTCCTCGAAATCCTCGTGGCCATCTTCCTGGTGTCCATCGTGGCACTGGCCAGCGGCGTGCTGATCCGCTCGCTGGGATTGCTGGGGAGCACGCAGTTCTCCCCCACGCGGCACGAACGGCCTGCCCGGCTTCGGACGCAGGCCATAGAGTACGTCCAGGCGGAGCTGGAGTTCCTGCGGAATGCGGGCTATCTGCTGCTCCGAGACAACACGGTCTGCCTTCCCGGCGATCCGACGTCGCCGTACCCGGCGCAGAGGCGCATAGATCTCAGGATGCCCACTCCCGGCTACGTGTCGGCCGGGGAACCCAGGCTGCCGGCAGTCTTCGAGGCAGCCGACATCCTGATCAGCACCGAATCGGTCAGAGACTACGTGGCGGCTCCGCCCGCGGGTCAGGACTGCCGGCCACGCCGCATCACGATTCGTGTATTCCTGCCCGGCGACACCCCCGCTGCGATCGGCGGAAGCGGTGAGATCTTCGCCCGCGGGGAGTCCGAGATCTCGCCGCGGTAGGGTCGAGGGGATGGGCCCATGCTGACTGGAGGCCGTCGCCCGCACCAGGACGGGTTCACGGTGCTGGAGGTGTTGCTGGCGCTGGCGCTGTTCGGGACGGTCCTGGTGTCTGCCTGGGCGGTGTTCTCTTCTTACTTCAAGGCGTTCAATGTGGGAAGAGACTTCGCCGACGAGCACCAGAACGCCAGGGCCACGCTGGAATGGATCACGCGCCGCGCGAGGATGGCGCAGATCGCTGCGCAGAGCTCCGCGACACCGCTACCCCTGGACGCCCTCAACATCGTCGCAGACCTCGATAGAGACGGCACGCAGGAGCAATACCGATTCTGCCTGGATGTGGCCGAAGGCGTCATCAGACAGCAGCGGGTCAGCCCGGCCGGATCGGCACCGCCAGCGACCTGCACATTCGGCGACCCGCTCACCTCGCGTGGAGTGCGGCCGCTACGCGTCATCGCCCTGGAGTTCGGATACTACTCCGGAGCGGACGAGGCGCCTCCGGTGCCTCCAGGTGTTGGGGCAGGCGGTATCGTTCCCGGGGTCGGCCGCGTGCAGATCACGATGGTGCTCGACTCGAACCGTTCGGGCGTGCGGGATGGCGGCGATCTGACCCTGGTGAGCAACGCCGCCATCAGGAACAGGGAGTGAGGGTAATCCCGCGAGGGGGTAGGATCAGGTGAGGACTATGGGAAGGGTGAAGGGAGCTCCCGGTCACGGCGAAGCCGGTGTCGCCCTGGGGATTACGCTGGCCTTCGTCCTGCTCACCGTGCTCATCACGGCGGCGCTGGTGGCTCTCGTCGTCAACGAATACCAGACGGCAGGCGTCTCAGAGCAGTCCCGCCAGGCGATCCAGATCGCAGAGGCCGCCATCGAGCGCGCCGTCTTCGAGCTCAAGCGCGATGCGGACTGGACCGACACCGGCCCTTCGGCCGAAGCCACCTCGGCGCATCCGGCGTCGGCATCGGACACGACCACGTGGTACTTCCTCGACCTGGATCCGTCGTCGGCGTCTGCGCTCATGCAGAACGTGGACTTTCCCGCCGGCGCCCCCGTGGGCCAGGTGTCCGTCGAACTGCGCAACGTCAGCTCGACTGAGACGCCAGAGTTCCTCTGTGCCCCCGAGAACTGCATCGCCGTCAGGGCCACCAGCCGCGTGGGGAGCCGGGCTTCGAAACGGGTAGAGGTGATCCTGCAGCGGCTGTCGTCCGATCTGTTCCCGGTCTACTCCGACAACGCCGTCAACGTGGGCGCCGGCGGGGGCGGCAACGGCGAATTCAGGCTCCACGGCAGTTTCTACGTGGCCAGGTGCTCCACCCTGAGGGTCAGCGGGCGAGACTACTGCGTGGGCCTCAACATGCAGGGCAACGGCGCCATTCTCAACGACAGGCCGTTCTTCGGTGATGCGCCCTCGCCGCCGTACAAGAACCGGGTCTACATTCACGGGTACGTCACCGGGCAGGGCAACTCGTGGACGATCGGGACGCCGACGGCCCCCATGTGGGCAGTGGCCTCCACCGGGATCCTGCCGGCTGGCCAGGACCAGATCTTTGCGCTGCAGCGCCATACCGATGTCCCGATCATTCCCTTTCCCGACCCGTCTGTTGAGATCAGCCAGGCGGCTACCCTGCGGGTCAACGGCATGACCGCGTATACCTGCGGCAACAGCGGCGGCTGCACATCGGCCCAGTGGGTCCCCGTCTCACTGAGCAGCGCCGGCCAGGTGCTCGAGTTCCGCAGCGGGTCAAAGCTCGTCATCCCTGACGCGGCGGGCGGGCCGGCGTGCAACGCCAGCAGCGAGGCGGCCACCCGCTGCAACGCCGCCGGGGCTACGAACGTGGCCGGGACGGGGAACTTCACCGTGGTCTTCAACGGGTTTGCCAGCGCCGGGACAGCGAATCTCTTCGCCCAGGACGGCGCCTACATCCATACGCTCGCCAAGGTGCTGATCACCGCCGACGTGCGCTACGACGGGCGGGCTACGTTCCTCGTCGAGTGCCTGTCAACGGGCCCGACGACATGTGCCAATACCGACTCGGTGGAAATCAGGGCCTCGGTGACACCCTTGTGCAAGATGAGCAGCACGACCTGCACGTCCACCTTCCAGACGGGCGACGCCCTGGCGTTCTTCGTGGGGCCCAACGATCCCCTGGCAGCGCTGACGACTCGGGGTGTCTATGTGCGAGGGGCGAACATCGAGCTCAACCTGATCATCAAGTCCCACAACAGGTTGAAGAACGACAACCCTCAGACGTGGTACGGTATGTTCCTCGCCGGCCAGCTGGACTTCGACAACAACCCCGAGATCTTCGCGGCCAACTTCCCCGACCGCGCCCACTGCCCCCCTGGCGCCTGCACCGGCACCCAGCGATTCGCTCTGGTGCGCATCCTCCGGTGGCAGGAGGTGTTCTGAGGCAGCACGAGGCTCCCCATCCTTACTTAAGCGAGGTCTACGCCGCGCGCGACCGGGGTACTGAAGTAGTAGCGGAGGTGCCATCTGATGACCCTGGCCGGAGACGCCCACCAGCTCGCCGTGCGCTATGCGCAGACCCGGGACCCGGCCGCCCGGGAGCAGATGGTGCATGCCTGCACACCGCTGATCCAATACATCGCTTCGCGCTTTCAGGCCCAGGGCATTCCCAAAGAAGACTTGGTCCAGGCCGGCTACCTGGGCCTGCTGTCGGCCATTGAGACGTTCGACCCCTCGCGGGGCGTGCGTTTCGAGACCTATGCCAATCCGCTCATCGCCGGCGAGATGCACCACTACGTGCGCAGCAACCTTGGGACCATCCGCCAGCCACGCTGGCTGCGCAAGATCAACCGGCAGATCGACAGGGCGGTAGACGAGTATCTCGACCGGTACCGTCGGTACCCGACCTTGCACGAGCTGGCCACGGCGCTCAACATCACCGATGACGGCCTCCTGGAGATCCTGCGCACCCGCGAGTCGGTCCGCACCTTGTCCCTGGATGCCGAGGAGGACGAAGAGGAGTACCGGATCAACCGGAGGCTCATCCGACACCGCTTCTACCAGTCGTTCCAGCTCCCCATCGAGGACATGATCGTGCTCTACGACGCCATCGAGCGACTGAGCCTGCTCCAGCGTCGGGTGGTGTTCCACATCTTCTTTCGAGGCGTCAGCCAGCAGAAAGCCGCCGAGAGCATCGGCATCTCCCAGCGCAGCGTGTCGCGGGTCCTGGCCTCCGCGCTGCGGCAGCTTCGCCACACGCTCACCACGTAGCCGCCGCCCCCGCGTCTGTGGGGGGAGCCCACAGGTAGTCGTCCCCATGTGCAGAACGTTCGCTCAGGGAACGTAACCACACTCCGGGCTTTCTCGGCCATGGCTGCCACTTCACGTGTTGTAGGTCAGTCGGTCAAGTTGCAGACGGCGCTACACCTCCTGGTCTCTGTCCTGCTGCCCTGGGTCTTCGCGGTGGCTGCGCTGGTGCTCGCGGCACGGGCGCTCTCCTTCCGCCTGGGACGAATACCGGTACGGCTGGACGAGTCTCTCCTCTTCATGACCGGTGTGCTTCTCGTCCTGAGCACCATCGACGTCGGCAACTACCGCGCGCTGGCAGCTGACCCCGGGTACGCCCACTTCTCCCCGGCCGCCTTCGCCCTTGCAGGCGAGCTTCGGCGGATGGGAGTGGAGCACGTCGCGGCGTGCGACTGGGGGGGCTGGCGCGGTTCGTGTACTACTTCTCGCGTGGTCAGGTCAAGACCAGGGAGATCTTCGGCTATCAGCGCGAGACGCCGTCGCAGTACTTCCGAGACATTGACGGTGCGATCGCCGCTGGGACGACTCACTTCCTGTTCTACGCGGCTCCCTACCGCGTGTTCCCGCGCGAAACCCACTTTGTTGAGCATGTGGTGCGGCGGGGACTGGGGCTGCGGCGGCACGTGATCTCCGACGCGCATGGCGAGGTGTACATTATGTACGAGGTGGTGTGCGATCCGGGTCCAGGTGGCTGAGCGGTCACCGGTCGCCCGCTCTATTGAACACAGTTCCGCGGACTGCCGAGCCCGGAGTTGGGTAATTGCTCTTCGGGGTCGCTTCATATACCCCCGAGAGAAGGAGGGATGCGCATGAGCGGCGGCTTCCTGGTTACCCTGCTGGTCCTGAGTCTGGCCCTCACAGCGCTTCCCATCACCCCTGCACGGGCCCAGCCGATCGGGGTGGTCGTCGACGGTGTGCTGGTCCAGTTCGACCAGCCGCCGGCGTCCATCGGCGGCCGCCTGTTGGTCCCGCTGCGGGGCATCTTCGAGCGGCTCGGCGCTGCAGTGCAGTGGAATCCCGCGACCAACACCATCACGGCGGTGCGTGGCGCCACGCAGGTGCGGTTGACCGTCGGCGTGCGCCAGGCGCTCATCAACGGCAGCCCCACGACTCTCGACGTTCCGCCGCTCATCGTCAGGGGCCGAACACTGGTGCCCCTGCGCTTCGTGAGCGAGGCCATGGGCGCCCGGGTCGACTGGGATGATCGGACGCGGACCGTCTACATCACGTCCGCCCAGGCGCAGCCAATTGCCCCGCCGTCAGGGGCCCTGCCGTCGCCGCCGCCCGTTGCCCTCCCGCCGTCACCGGTCCTGCCATCGCCGCCGACACCGCCGCCTTCCGTCGCGGTCGTCGAGGGCACGGTCCTGCGGGTTGACAGCCAATCCACGCCGCCCCGCGTCCTGGTGGAACGAGGCGGGCAGATCCATACATTCACCGCGACGCCTGAGACCGCCATCGTCGAGGTGGACGTGAGCACCGGACGCGAGGTGGCCGTAGCCCTGGCCCGCATCCGCCCCGGCTACCTGGTGCGCATCACAGCCGATGTCCTGGGCCGCGCCATCGTGATCCGCGCGTCGGTCCGCGAGCTACGAGGCCGCATTGATGCGGTGACCGACCGGCAGATTGCCCTCGCAGACGGGCAGACGCTCACGCTCGCTGACGACGTCCAGATCTTCATTGACGGGCGCCAGGCCGGCCGAGAGCACCTACGGCCCGGCATGGAGGTCACCCTGCGTCTCCACCCGCAGACCGGTGCGGTGCTGGAAGCGGTGGCGCGGGCGGCCGGGCGGCCCACGCCGGCGGCGTCGCCGGCCGCTCCGGTGCGAATCGCGTCGTTTGGGCACGACGCCCTGCGGCCGCTCGGAGTGGGTGGCGTCGTGACCGCCACGCTCGAAGGGACGCCGGGCGGGACCGCCACGTTCGACATTGCCGGGGTGGCTTCGGGAATTCCCATGCGCGAGATACGCCCGGGCGTCTACCAGGGGACCTACACGGTGCGCGCGGGTGACAACACCACCGCGGCCGCGATCTTCGGGCATCTGCGCGTCGGCGGGCAGGAGGCGCCCCTGGTGCAGGCCGGGACCGCCGTCACCATTGACACACGGCCGCCAGTCATCGTCGAGCGCGTGCCCGCCGCCGACGCGGTCATCTCGAACGTCCGTCCCAACATCCTCGTGACCTTCCACGACCAGGGCGGATCGGGTATCAACTCCTCGGCCACCCGCCTGTACGTCAATGGTCAGGACGTCACAGGGACCGCGACGGTCGGCGATACCGCCGTTGCCTACAGCCCGCCGGACCCGCTGGCGGACCGCGTGATTGTCCGCATCGTCCTGGCAGACCGGGCGGGCAACGTCACCGACAGCCAGTTCGAGTTCAGGATTGTCATGGCGCAGGCGGCGCCCATCCGGTCGGTGACGGTCACGCCCGCCCGGCCGTTGCGGGCTGGTGAGGTCCTCCGTGTGAGCCTGAGTGGCGATCCGGGAGGCCAGGCCGCGTTTCGCATCGAAGGCCTCGGGGACTGGATCCCCATGGCAGAGGTACAGGACCAGCGGGGGACCTACGTGGGGTCGTACACGGTCAGGCCGGTCGACCGTGTCCGGAACGCGCGGATCCAGGTGCGGTTGGTCCGCGACGGTGCCCCCGCGTATGCAGAGGCCAGCACGCGTCTGACGGTCGTGGCCGAAGTCGTGCCAGCCCCGGAGATCACCGCTCCTGCGGCTGGTGCCGCGGTCCGCGCGCCGATCGTCGTCCGGGGCCGAGCCACCCCCGGGCATCAGGTCACGGTCCGGCTGGACTACAGCGGCAAGGTCCTGTTGTTCGACGTCCGAGGGACGATGGGGCAGCAGACGGCCACCGCGGATGCCTCGGGCACATGGACCGTGACCTTCAATCAGAACGCGCCGGTGACCGACGCGGAGATCACGATCACCGCCACGGCCATCGACCAGCTCAACCGCCGCTCGCGGGAGAC
>JAVKIJ010000097.1:0-10390 GCA_031459535.1 Candidatus Fervidifonticultor quintus
CTTGTGAATCTTCCCTCACCTATTATCTATTATCCTGCAAACAGGCTGGGTCGGTTGCCGAAGAAGGCGATATGGCCGTCCAGCGATGTGCTCTCGCCCTGCCGCTAACGGCGCTTCCGGCGGGTCTGGCGCGCCCGGCGTGTCCCGCGCGTCTGGGATCCGCGTCCGGGGTTTTCGCGGGCTGAAGGACGCGATGCCAGATCCCTCTCGTGCAGGTTGAGGAAGAGCCCGATGATATCACTGGCGCTGATGATGCCCACCACCCTGCCCGCGCGCACAATAGGGACACGGCGAATAGCCTGCTCGAGCATCATGCTCGCGATCTCCTCGACGGGTGTCTCTTCGCCTGCGCACACCGGGTCCGGCGTCATCACATCCTGGGCGGTCTCGCCGGTGCGACCCACCAGGTCCACCAGGCTCACCATGCCCACGAGCCGGCCAATCTCGTCCACCACCGGCGCGCCGTGGATGCGGTTGTCGACCAGCAGTGCGCCGACCTCTTCCACGGGCATCTCCGGCGGCACCACCACCACGTCGGGCGTCATGATGTCCCGGGCCAGCATTGCTTCTCTCCAGGTGCGCGGCGACGGCCTACAGAATACCCTCCGCCGAGGCCATCCCCACGATCAGGCAGCCCCACATCAACTTGAATGCCCGCACGTAGTCGGCGTCGGTCACCGCGATGGTGCGCGGGCCGCGCCGCTCGACCCCGGGGAACAACGTGGCCATGTGGGCCGGGGCGGTGCGCTTGAAGTCCACCTCGAAGGTCACCGGCGACGGCGGCCGCTGCGGCCGCACCCGGCCGGCCCCCACCGCGCGTACCGCGTCGGCGGCCCGCTCGCGGATCAGGGTCCGAGCGCGCTCGACGCCCAGGCTCAGGCCCACATAGCGGTCGAAGGCCTCCTTGACCGGCGCGGTGAGGACGCCCGGCAGCCGCCTCTGTGCCTCGGCGCAGACGGCGCTGTCGCCCGTGACCAGCGCGACCGGGACGCCGAAGGCGCCGGCCAGTCCGGCGTTGACGAACGCCTCGTCCGTTGGCTCGCCATTGATCCGGATCTCCTGAACGATCCGGCCGATGAACGTGTGATTGAGGATGCCGTCGCCGCCACCCTCGCGCTGGTGGTAGCCTATGAGGAAGACCGCGTCGAACCCGCGGTCGATGCCCTCCATCTGACCGAGCAGTTTGTTGCTGCCGCTCAGCAGCCGCGAGGCTGGGTGGAGCTCCTCGATCATGATGTTGGTCATGGGGCCGTGGCCGTCGCTGACGACGATCTCCGTGGCCCCGGCCGACAGGGCGCCTTCAATGGCGGCATTGGCATCCTGGGTCATCAGGCGCCGGAAGCGGTCGTAGTCCTTCTCTCCCGGCTGCACGTGCTTGGCGGCAGCCACGCCGGTAATGCCTTCCATATCGACCGATAGGTAGATGCGCATGTGATCCTCCGTGCCAGGAAGATGGCCGGTTGCCTCACGCGGTGTGCGCGCGCTCCGCCTGGCGGAGCCGCTCGGACAGTGCCCGCATGACCTTGGCGGTCAGTTGGGGTGCCTGGTTCAACAGGGCCCAGAACTCCCGATGCCCGACCACGAGGAGCTTCATCGGTGTCTTTGCCACCACGGTCGCCGACCGAGGCCCGCCGTCGATGAGGCTCATCTCGCCGAAGAACTCGCCGGGCCCCAGGCGCGTGGTCCGACGATCGGCGGTCTGCACGGTCGCCTCGCCGTCTACGATGATGAACAGTTCGTGGCCGGTCTCGCCGGCGGCGAGGCGGTGTCCCTCGGGGACGTCCAACTCTTCTGCCAGCGCGGCGACCTGCTGGAGTTGTCGCTGTGAGAGCCCGGCGAACAGGGGCACGCTGCGCAGCAGTTGCACCTTGGCGGACCCAGATCGAAAGAGCGGCACCCCGCTCACCTCCCCGCAGGACTGGTCACTGATTCACGCCGGCCGGGGCCGTTCCTGCCGGATCAGGGAAGTCAGGTCAGCCAGTAGGTGACGATGCTGCTAATGGTAGCGGTCGCCCAACGTTGCTGTTCGGGCGGCCGGTTCCTCGACAACGCCACGATGCTGGAAGGCACCAGGAGAACCAGGCTGACGATGGCAGGCATCACCGACCGGACGATCTCGCGCAGGAGCAGCGGGGCCGGTGTGAGCGCCACCGCCGCAGGGGCATCCCCCTGCCCGGCTGGCGTGGGCGCCGGTGCCACGGATAGCGGCGCCGCGGCGTGCACGGCTCCCCTCACGATGCGCGCGGCGCCCATCAGTACGGCAACGAGGGCCAGGACGCCCAGCAGCACGGCGATCACGATGGAGACTCTCGGCATGCCTCTCACCCCCGGTGCTACAACTGCCAGTCGTGTTTGAGCGCGAAGAGCTTGCGAAAGAAGATCTGCCCGCCGCCCACGTACATGAAGAACTCTACCTGATCGGTGGTCAACCTGCCCCGGGGCGGGTCGTTTTGCCCGTAGGTGATCTCGATGGTGGCAGTACCGCTGCTGCCCGAGACGGCCGCAGGTCGGTAGCCGAACCACTTGAGGCGGTTACCACCGGCCAGGATATCGGCGCCCAGCCAGATGTTCTGCTTGCCCAACGCCGAGGCATACGTGTACGAGACCGTGAGTCGGATGCGGGTGGGCGTCGCGGCGGCGATGACGCAGTTCGCGATGTCGTCGGCGGTCAGGCTCAGGCGCTCGTTGGCGCTCTGCAGACGGCACTCGCCAGCCGGAGTGACCGTTGGGGTCGGCGTGGAGGGTGCCGCTAGCGTCGTGGTCACGGCCGGAGTGGCGGTCGCGGCCGCGGCGGCCAGGGCCGCGCCGAAAAGTATGGTCAGGACCAGACGTGTGTTCATGGCATCACCCGAACGGGGGCTTCGATTCGCCGCGTCTCCATCCCTGGTCAGGACGCGCAGCGCTGCAGCTGTGCCAGGGACTCCACGAGGAACACATCGAGCACGGCGGCCGAGCGGTCGTCCTTGATGGACGTGAACGGGTCCGGGCCCGGCGGCGTCACTTCCAGCACGGCTGCGCCCTGGTAGTTGATTGCCCGAAGCGCGCCGAATACCCCGGCCAGGTCCAGGTGCCCTCGCCCCAGGGCCTGCCGGTTCGTGTCGGCCAGGTGCACGTGCAGCAGACGGGGCGCGGCCATGCCGATGGCACCGGCGATGCTGGGTTCCTCGATGTTGGCGTGGAACACATCCACGGTGAGCCCTACCCACGGCGAGTCCACCTCAGCCAGATATGCCAGTGCGTCGGTCACGTTCGTGACCAGATAGGCCTCGTACCGGTTCAGCGGCTCGATTGCGATCCGCACGCCGAGGCGTTCGGCCTCGTCTGCGGCCTGCCGCATCCCTTCCACCGACCAGCGCCATTCGTCCAGCGGCGAGGTAAGCGGCCTCAGGCGCGTCTCACCCGACGGCAGCATCTGCACCAGCGGCGCGTCCACGTCGGCGGCCAGGCGCAGGCACTCCACCACGTAGCGCACCGCCTCCTGCCGGATCTGCGGGTCCGGGTTGGCCAGGTCGCGGGGCGTCTGCGGGAACATGCACGATGCGGTGAGCGCCAGCGGCGCCAAGCCGTGCCGCTTCAGCAGCGGGCGCACCTCGGCGGCCGTCCAGCGGCCGGGCTCACCGGGCAACTCCACGCCATCATAGCCGGCTGCGGCGATGCGCGCCAGCGTCTCGTCCAGCGGCGCCGCGCCATAGATCCATGCACACACGCCGAACCGCATCTCCGACCTCCCATCATGCCGGGGCGACCCCTCGGGGTCAGCCCTTGATGGCCCCGGCGGTGAGCCCGCGGATGAAGTGCTGGGACAGCGCCACGTACAGGGCGATCACGGGCAGCGCCGCCAGGGTCAGGCCCGCGAACAGTGCCGCGTAGTCGGTGTAGTACTGGCCGAAGAATGTGGTCATGCCCAACGGCAACGTCTTGAGCCGGTCCGTCTTGATGAAGACCAGCGGGAAGAAGAAGTCGTTCCAGATGGGGATGACGTTGTAGATGGTCACGATGACCAGCGCGGGGCGCACCAGCGGCAGCATGATCCGGGTGAAGATGGTCCACTCGCTGGCGCCGTCGATGCGCGCCGCCGAGTCCAGGTCGGCGGGGAGCTGGCGGAAGAACCCGGTCAGGATGAAGATGGCGCTCGGCAACCCCGATGCGGCGTAGACGAGGATCAGGGACCAGAGATTGTCCAGCAGGTTGAGGTTGCGCATCAGGATGAACAACGGGATGATGGCCAGGCGAATGGGCAGCAGGAGGCCGCTCAAGAAGTAGACATAGACCAGGTCGTTGCCCCGGAACTGGAACCGCCCCAGCGCGTAGCTGGCCATGGCACCCAACGCGACCAGGATGATCGCGGAGACCGCCGTGACGATGACGCTATTCTGGAAGTAGGCCCCGAAGCGCGCCTCCACCCACACCTTGGCGAAGTTCTCCAGGCTCCACGTCGCCGGCAGTCCGAAGGGGTGTTGGAAGATCTCGCGGGTGGATTTGAACGCAGACAGGCCCATGAGGATCACAGGGATCAGCACGGACGCCGCGTTGACGATGAGCACGGCCTGGACCAGCAGCGTCCAGGCCGTGCGCCGGCCAGCCCTCATGCCAGCTCCACCTCCCGGCGCCGCAGGTACAGGGCTCCCAGCGTCGAGACCGTGGCCAGGAGCACGAACATCAGCACCGCGATCGCCGAGCCGATGCCGATGTCCTGCAGGCCGGTGTCCACCTCGCCGAAAGCCGTGCGGAAGAACAGCAGACCCAACACGTCGGTGGCTCGGTTGGGAGGGCCCGCCACGCCCTGCACCACATAGGGGAGCTCGAACCAGTTGAACGAGCCGATGAATGTCAGGGTGACGATGATGGTCACCGCAGGCGCCAGCAGCGGGATGATGATCCGCCGGATGACCTCCCACTCGCTGGCGCCGTCGATGCGCGCGGCCTCGAGATAGTCGTCGGGTACCGCGTTGATCCCGGCCAGGAACACCAGGGTCGGGAAGCCAAGCCACCGCCAGGCATTGATCAGGGTCAGCGTCACCAGGGCCGTGGAAGGTTCACCCAGCCACGGCCGTGCCAGTCCCCCCAGCCCCACGGCGCCCAGCGCCTTGTTGACGACCCCGAAGACGGGATTGAGGAACAGCGCCCACATGAAGCCCACGATGACCAGCGAGAGCGTCACGGGCAGGAAGAAGATCACCCGATAGCCCCGCGCGCCCCACGGCGCGCCTCCCAGCAGGAGGGCCAGACCCAGCGCCACCATGTTCTGGATGACCATGGTCACCACGAAGACGATGACGTTGTGCCAGAAGGCGTTGACCAGCAGCCGAGGGTACGGGAACGTCTGGAACAGCCGGATGAAGTTGCCGATGCCAATGAACCCGCGCCGGCCGATCCCCTCCCAGGCATAGAGGCTGTAGGCCAGCGCCGAGAGGATCGGGTAGGTGACGAAGAGGGCGAACAGGACCAGGGCCGGCGTCAGGAAGAATGCCAGCCAGAGACGCCGGCTGGCTCGCAGGGACATGCCGGAAGGCCCCAGGGCCGTTACGCCCGGGCGGGCAGGGAACAGGGGACGGGCGCCCCGCCCGTCCCCCTCGTCCCCTTCCTCGGGTGGCTCCTACCGCCGGAACGCGTCAACCCAGGCGCTCAGCCCCCGCGTCACCTCGTCGCCGACCTGCGCGGGCGTCATCTGCCCGGCCATCATGGCCTGCAGGGCGTTCTGCAGCAAGGTCGAGCCGGTCGGGGTCTGCCAGCGGAAGCCGACCAGCATGATGTACGGTGTGGCTTTGCGGTTCATGGCCTGCACGTGCTGGAGGACCGGATCCTTGATCACGACCCCGGGCACCGCCGACATCTGTGCCAGGTAGTCGGTGAACATCTGGCCGAACTCCTGGGTGGCCGTGAAGCGGATGAACTTCAAGGCCGCCTCCATGTGTGGGGTCCTGGCATTGATGCTGTAGTTGCCGTCCGCAAACGACGACACCCAGGGAACCTGGTCGGCCCTTTCTGGCGGCGCCGCGAACACGTCGAAGTCCAGGTTCTTGTTCTGCTGCTTGAAGAACCCGATCTCCCACGAGCCGCCGATGAACATGGCCGCCTGTTCGTTGATGAACAACTGCTGCATGGTGGCGTAGTCCACACCCATGAAGCCCTGCGGCATGTAGGGCCGGAGGTCCAGCATCTTGGCCAGGGCGTTGGTGTAGGTCGGATCGCGGAACGTCGTCTGCCCCCTGGTGACGGCCTCGTAGAAGGTCGTCCCGCCGTAGAAGTTGGGCGCAATCACGCCCGAGAGGACCTCGAGCGTCCAGCCTTCCTTGCCGCCATTGGCCAGGGGCGTGACGCCCTTGTCCTTCAGGGTCTTGAGCAGGTTGAGGAACCCGTCCCAGGTCTTGGGGACCGAGAGCCCGTGTTGCGCGAAGATCTTCTTGTTGTAGAAGATGACCAGGGTCTGCGTGGCAAACGGCACGCCGTAGATCTTGCCGTCCTTGCGGCTGCGGGCGCCGACCATGGTCTGCAGCGGGAACCGTTTGAGCTCTGGGACCTTGTCGTAGTCCAGCGGGGCCAGATAGCCCGGAGCCGCGAATGTCTCGAGCCCTCCGTAGGCTCTCATGTGGATGATGTCCGGCCCCTTGCCCGCGGTCAGCGCGGACGAGATGATCGTCTGCCATTCCACCTGTCGGAAAGGCGTGAACTCCACGGTGATCCCCGGGTTACGCTGCTCGAACACCTTGATCATCCGGTCGTAGGCCCATTTGTCCTCCGTCCGCCACGACCAAAACGTCAGCTTGACGGCCCCCTGTGCCGCCACGCCGGCTGGGACCAGCGCAGCGACCAGCAGGCCCACCACTATCAACGTCAGCGCTCGTCTCATAGCCTGCTACCTCCCTCTGGGTCCTGCTTCTAGCGTGTATATTCGCCCCCGCGGCCGCCGCTACTGCCCTCCGACGGATCTGGAGCTGGCCGCCCCAGCGCCCGGACGAACCACCGCGTGATCTCCCGGGGATTGGTGATCGCGGTGCCCACCACCACGGCGTACGCGCCGCGGCGCAGCGCTTCGGCTGCCTGCGCCGGCGTCCTGATCCGGCCCTCGGCGATCACCGGCACGCGCAGCCGGGCGGCCAGGGCCCGGACGAGGTCGAGGTCGGGTTCCTCGGGCGGCGGCAGCGCGGGATCCAGATAGCCGGACAGGGTCGTCGCCACCGCGTCGGCGCCGGCGGCCTCGGCGGCCAGGGCGTCGGTCACCCTCGCGCAGTCGGCCAGCACGGGCAGTTCCAGGTCGCGGTGAATGCGCTCGATGAGCTCGGCCAGCGAGCCCCCGTCCGGTCTGGGCCTGCCCGTGGCGTCCAGCGCGATGATCGCGGCCCCGGCAGCGGCGACGGCCTCAGCCTCGGCCATAGTGGGCGTGATCTCGATGGAAGAGCCCTGGTACCGGCGCTTGAAGAGACCGATGATCGGCAGGGACGAGAGCCGGCGGGCCGCCCGGATCTCATCGGGTCCATTCATGCGCAGCCCGGCGGCGCCGCCCTGCTGGGCGGCGAGCGCCATGGCGGCCATGAACGCCGGGCCGTGCAGGGGATTGTCGGGCCTCGCCTGACACGAGACGATCAGCCCACCGGCCAGTCGGGCCAGGGCGGCGTGGCGGTCGGCAGGCAGCTGCATGTCCGTTGCCCTGTGCGCTAGTCGCCGTGCCTCTGCCGCAACCTCGGGGAGAGCCGCAGCAGGAGCTGGATGCGCTCTACCTCAGTCATCCAGTCTGCCGTCACCGCAGCCAGGTACGCATCCGCCGGCGGGACGATCCCCGTGGGGCAGGCCGGGCCCAGGCGTTCCTGCGCCATCCTTCGGTACATGGAGATCGTGCGGTCCCCATAGCGGCCGCACTCCTCGAAGTCCTCGCTCAAGAAGACCACCACCGGGATCCGGCGGCCCTGGTTGAGCATCAGTTCGGTCTGGACGTCGGCGTGGACGTCGCGGTCGGCGAAGCGCAGCTCGATCACTGGCGACGCCTCGGCAATACGCTGCAGGATGGGCCCCTGCAGCACGCAGTCGCCGCACCAGACGCCAGCTAGGCAGAGCAGGTACATCTGGCGGCTGAAACTCTCCAGCAGCGCCCGTTGCTCCGCGGTCACGGCCGCCTGGTCGTGGATCAGGCGCCAGCGCTCCCGGTGCCGGGGTTCCCCGTGCGTCTCGAGAAAGGTCGCATAGGGCTGCGCGGCTCGCCACACCTTCTCCCAGTTCATGTGCTACTCCCCTGTGCGGTACAATATGAACCGATGAGCCTCTCCCAGACCGATCTCTACCAGCGAATCCTCCAGGCCGCGCGCGCGGCGCATCCGGCCCTCGTGGTCGACCGGGGCTCGATCCACTGGAGGGAGGAGCCCTATCCCGGGGTCGAGTACGGCCTGGCGCTAGCCGGCGCGCACGCCCTGCTGTTCCTGCCCGCTGCGGACATCGCCGGACCCGACTGGGAACGCCGGCTCCCGCAGCGCCTGGAGGCCGCCGTCCGCTACCTGCAGGAGTTCCCCGGCCGGGCCCGGTGATCAATTCCCCACGATGATCATCGAGACCCTGCAGCTGGGGCCGCTCGGCACCAATTGCTTCATCGTCGCCGACGAGGCGTCGTCCCGGGCGGTAGTCCTCGATCCAGGTGACGACGCCCCGTTGGTCCTGGACGTGCTGGCACAGGCGGGGCTGACCCTGGAGTTGATCATCGCCACGCACGCCCATTTCGATCACGTGGGCGGCGTTCGAGCGATCAAAGAGGCGACCGGAGCGCCGTTTGGGGTCGGCGAGTTCGAACGCGCGGCGCTGGACGTGGCGGCCGATCGAGCCGCGATCCTCTTTGGCGTCACGATCCCAAGACCGCCGGCGCCCGACCGCCTGCTGCGCGAAGGCGAGGTGCTGATCCTCGGGGGTCAGCCGTTCCGCGTGGTGCACACGCCAGGGCACAGCCCGGGGCACATCTGCCTGCTCGGGGACGGTGTGGCGTTTGTTGGGGACCTGGTCTTTGCGGGCAGCGTCGGGCGCACCGACCTGCCGGGTGCCGATCACGCCACCCTGCTACAATCCATTGCTCGTCACATTCTGACGCTGCCGGACGAGACGATCCTGTACAATGGCCACGGCCCGGCCACGACCGTGGGCCGGGAGCGGAAGACCAACCCGTTCCTCGTGGGGCTGGCGCCGATTGTCGACCCGTGAGCGCCCTCGTGCTTGGCGATGGTCTCCTCTTCCTGCACGGCGCCGGGGGGCGCGGGCTGGTCTGGCAGCACCAGATGCTGGCGTTCCCCCGGTCGCGCGCACCGGACCTGCCCGGCCGGGACGGAGCACCTCCCGAGGGCGTGGATGAATACATGGAGGCGGTGCGGACCGCGCTTCCGCCCGCCCGTCGCGTGATCGCCGGGCACTCGCTGGGGAGTGCCATCGCCATGCGGTGGGCTCTGGCCTATCCCGATGAGGTGCGTGGTCTCATCCTGGTCGGCGCGGGCGCCAAGATGCGGGTCAACCCCGTGTGGCTGGACGGCATTGCGCGCCGCGAGGTTGCGGCGATCGAGGAGTTCGGCTCCTGGTGGTTCGGTTCTGGGGCCGACGTCCGGTTGCGCGAGAAGTCCCTGGCCCTGCTGCGGGCCACGCCGCCGGCGGTGCTGCTGGCGGACCTGCGGGCATCCGACGGCTTCGACGTGATGGCGGAACTGGGTCGGTTGGAGCTCCCCGCATTGATTCTCTGCGGCGCAGAGGACCGGCTGACCCCTGTGAAGTTCAGCCGGTACCTGCACGAGCACATTCGGGGATCCACACTGGAGATTGTGGAGGGTGCAGGACACATGGTGATGCTGGAGCAGCCGCAGGCGACCAATGCGGCGATCCGGGCGTTTCTCGAACGGCTCGGCGGAGGGATCACGACATGAACGGATGGGTCGACCTGAACTCAGACGGCGGCGAGGGGTTTGGCGCCTACACCATTGGCGCCGATGCCGAGCTGCTGGCCGTCGTCACATCCATCAACGTCGCCTGCGGGTTCCACGGCGGCGACCCCGTTGTGATCCGACACACCGTTCGTCTGGCCGCATCCGCCGGCGTGGCGGTGGGCGCCCATCCGGGGTTCCCGGACCTGCAGGGGTTCGGCCGCAGGCAGATGCACATTGCGCCGCGAGACCTCGCGGCCATGCTGATCTACCAGATTGGCGCGGTCGCCGCGCTGGCCCGGGCCGAGGGGGTGCCGCTGCGGCACGTCAAGGCCCACGGGGCGCTCTACAACATGGCCATGGCCGATGCCGGGCTGGCCGAGGCCATCGCCGACGCCACCGCCGCCTTTCCGGGCGTGGCGCTCTTCGCGCCCCGCAATTCGGCCATGGCCGCGGCGGCAGTGGCCCGCGGCGTGCCCGTCGTGCCCGAAGCATTTCTCGACCGCGGT
>JAVKIJ010000098.1:0-10263 GCA_031459535.1 Candidatus Fervidifonticultor quintus
GGCCCAAGAGCTTTCCTGGCCTGGTACTCGCTTCACAAGCAGGTCAGGTCTCATAGCATCTCATCTCGACGCCATTTCCGGGACGGGCTCCTAGCGGCGCAGCCCGCGCGCTCGCAGGACCCCAATGAGGCGGTCGGGGTAGTCGGTGATGATCCCGTCGCCGGGGAGCTTTCCAATGCCCGCATCCAGCAGCCGTTCCATCTCCGCCGGATCGTTGACCGTCCACGGGACGACGGGGATGCCGGCGCGATGGAGGGCGTCAATCACCTCGGCGCCGATCAGCCGGAAGTTCGGGGAGTAGAGGGTGGCACCGGTCTGGCGCACGACCGCCACGGCGTCGGGCGCGATGTGGCTGGCGCGGCGGAGCACGGCCGTGGGGACCGCGGGGCTGAGGATCTTGACGCGGCCGAGCGACGGGTAGTGGAATGACTGGATGATGACGCGGTCGCTCATCCTCGCCTCGCGGACGAGCTGGAGGATGCGCTCCTCGAAGTCGCCGGGTGGGGGCGCGCTCGCGTCATACTTGGTCTCCAGGTTCAGACGGACCCGGCCGTCGCCCGACGCCACGACCAGCTCCAGCACTTCGCGGAGGGTCGGGATGCGCTCCCCGGCGAACCGGCTGTGGAACCAGGCCCCCGCGTCGAGGCGCTTGAGTTCGGAGAGAGGCGTCTGCCGGACATACCCGCGGCCGTTGGTGGTACGCTGGAGCGTCGCATCGTGGATGACCACGATCTCGCCGTCGGCGGAGGCGTGCAGGTCCATCTCGAGGTAGTCCACGCCCAGGGCCAGCGCGCCGCGGAAGGCGGCCAGCGTGTTCTCCGGCGCCAGGCCCGCCCCACCGCGGTGCGCGTGGACGTCCACGGTGAGGGCGGGCGTCGCCCCGGCTCCCAGGGCCAGCGCACCCAGCATGGCAGCCACGGCCAACAGCAACGCCCGTCGACGGCACGGCGCTCCCGGGATGGGCCAGGTGGTCTGGGGGCTCACTTCTCGGTCTCGGTCAGGCCCTTGACGAACCACCGCTGCATCAGCACCACGACGGCCACTGGCGGCAGCATGGCCAGCACCGCGGTGGCCATGATGATCTGCCAGTCGGTCTGCGCCTCGGCGCTGCCGATCATCTTGGTGATACCGATCACGATGGTGTCCATGCCCCTGCTGGTGGTGATGAGCAGCGGCCACAGGTACTGGTTCCAGCCGTAGATGAACAGGATGATGAACAGCGCGGCGATGGTGGTGCTGGACAGCGGCAGCAGGATGCTCCAGAAGAACCGCAGGGGACCTGCGCCGTCCACTTTGGCTGCGTCCACGAGTTCGTCGGGAACGGTCAGGAAGAACTGCCGGAAGATGAGCGTGGCGGTGGCCGAGGCGATGAGCGGGATCGTCAGGCCCGAGAACGTGTTGACCATGCCCAGGTCGGAGACCACTTTGTAGGTGGGAATGATCCGGACCTCGACAGGCAGCATCAGTGTGATGAAGATCATCCAGAAGCAGAACATGCGCAAGGGAAACTGGAAGAAGGCCACGGCAAAGGCCGAGATGACCGAGGTGGCGATCTTGCCGGAGGCCACTACCAGACCCATGATCAGGCTGTTGAGCATCATCCGGCTGACCGGGGAGGCTTTCACCCGCTCACCCTGACCGGAGGTCCAGGCCAGCCGGTAGTTCTCAATGGCGTACGGGCCAGGGGTCAGCGGCATTTCTCCCCGGGCAATGGTCGCCGCGTCGTGGGTCGACCCGATCACGGCCATGTAGACGGGGAAGGCGAAGGCAGCCACGCCGGCGATCAGAATCAGGTGTGCCAGCCACTGGGGCGACCGCCACCGCATCCGCGCCGGTGCCACGGCTTGGGGACGGGCGAGGGTCGCCTCGCGCATCAGTAGTATACCCGGCGCTCGACGAAGCGGAACTGGAGGGCCGTGACCGTGATGACGACCAGCAGCAAAATCACCGACTGCGCCGATGAGCCGCCCAGGTCCAGGTTGATGACACCGTCGACGTATACCTTGTAGACGAGGGTCTCGGTGGCCTTCCCGGGGCCCCCGCGGGTGAGGGAGTGTATCACCCCGAACGTGTCGATGAAGGCATAGATCAGGTTGACAACCAGCAGGAAGAACGTGGTGGGCGAGAGCAGCGGAAAGACGACCTTCCAGAACCGCTGGCGGCCTCCGGCGCCATCCACGGCCGCCGCCTCGACTAGCGACTTCGGGATGGACTGGAGGCCGGCCAGGAAGAAGATGAAGTTATAGCTCACCTGTTTCCAGGACGCGGCCAGGATGATCAGGAACAACGCCTGGGCGCCGTTCAGATGGTAGTCCCAGTGCAGGCCCATCTGGTTCAGGGCTCGACCGAGGATGCCGATCGACGGGTGGAAGATGAACAGCCACAGCGCTGCGGCCACGGCCGGGGCGACGGCGTACGGCCAGAGCAGCAGCGTCTTGTAGACTCCTGCCCCGCGGATCGGTTTATCGGCGGTGACCGCCAGCAGGAGCCCGGCGGCCATGGCCAGGAGGATGATGGCAGCCGATGAGAGGACAGTCGTGCGCAGCGCGCCCAGGTAGGACGGATCGCCGAGCACCGTTCTGAAGTTCTCGAGCCAGATAAAGGTCGTGCGGGTCCCGAACGGGTCCTGGCGCACGACCGACTGCACGATGGCCTGCCCGGCGGGCCAGTAGAAGAACACGAACACGATCACGAGCTGCGGCGCCAGCAGCAGGTAGGGCAGGACCTTGTTGGGAAAGACCACGCGACGGGTCATGGGCGATCCCGAAGCGAAAACCCCTGGCCCTGCCCGGGCTCAGGCCGCGAGGGCCAGGGGCCACATGGGTGTGCAGTGTTCGGTCTCAATCCTTGACGGTGCGCTCGAACTGCCGCAGCACCTGATTGCCGCGCCGGACCGCGTTGTCCAGTGCCTCTTTGGCCGACTGCTGCCCCTGGAAGGCCTTCTCCATCTCCTCATAGAGGATGACGCGGATCTGGACCATGTTACCCAGCCGCAGCCCCATGGAGTTCTTCGTGGGCGGGGTGCGGGTGAGCTGCTTCATCGGGATGTCGGTCCCGGGGTTCGACTGGTAGTAGCCCATGGCGTTGGCGAGTTGGGCGCCCGTGAAGGTGATGGGCACGTAGCCCGTGTCCATGTGCCACTTGGCCGTGTTCTCGGGCGTGCTGATGAAGCGGAAGAACTCCGCGATCCCCTTGTACTCCTCCGCCGTTCGCCTCGGCGAGGTCATGACCCAGAACGCCGCCCCGCCGATGATGGAGTTCTTGGGGGCGCCCTTGACGTCGGGCCAGTAGGGCAGGAAACCGACGCCCCAGTCGAACTTCGCCTCGCGGCGCACGCGCGCGAACAGCGCCGAGGACATGGTGTCCATCGCACACTCCCCGGAAGGGAACAGCGAGTCGCCGGCGCCGTCGCGGCCGCCGTACTTGAACGTGCCTTCCTTCAGCATGTCCACTAGGAACTGCAGGTGCCGCACGTGCAGCGGGCTGTTGACGACCAGCTGGGCATCGAGACCCTCAAAGCCGTTGGCCTTGGTCGCCAGGGGCACATCGTGGATCGCGCTGAAGTTCTCGATGTGAACCCAGGTCGGCCAGGATGTGGTGAACCCGCAGGGCGCGGCGTTGGCGGCCCGGATCCGCTGGGCCGCCGCCCTCAGCTCGGGCCAGGTCTTGGGCGGATTGTTGGGGTCGAGGCCCGCTTTCCTAAAGGCGTCCTTGTTGTACCAGAGGATGGGCGTTGACGTGTTGAACGGCATGGCCGCCATCTTGCCGTCGGCGGTGCTGTAGTAGCTGCGTACCGCCGGGATGTAGATGCTGGGGTCGAACGGGACGCCGGCTTCCTTCATAAGCTCGTAGACCGGCTTGACGGCGCCCTTGGCGGCCATCATGGTGGCCGTGCCCACCTCGAACATTTGTACGATATGTGGCGCGTTCCCGGCTCGGAACGCCGCGATGGCCGCCACCATCGTGTCCGCGTAACCTCCCTTGTACGTGGCGTTGACCTGGTAACGCGTCTGCGAAGCATTGAAGGCCCGGGCGAACTCGTCAATGAAGTCCCCAAGCGGCCGCCCCAACCCGTACCAGAAGTCGATCTGTATACGCTGCTGTCCCGCAGCCTGGCGAACCATGGGGCCGGCGACGGCGGCGAGCACGAGCGCGATGGTCAGGCCCGCAACGAGCGTGCGTCTCATGGGAATACCCCCTCCGCACGGTAACGATGCACTTTGATCTTACTCCAATCCGGCAGCCTCAGGATAGCCCGGCGCGGGATGCCGCGCCCAGGGGCTAGGCCGCGGCCCGACCTCGTCCAGGGAGGGATAGGGCCGCTGGCCCGATAACTTCACCGGGGGGATCGACAGAGATCGGGCCGTGAACGCCGCACCGTTGCTGTTGGCGGAGTGGACCCGCGAGGACGCCCGGCGGCTGGCTGCCGGGACGCTGGTCGTCTTTCCCGTGGCCTCCACAGAGCAGCACGGCCCGCACCTGCCGGTCTCCACCGACGCCATGAGCGTCGAATACGTGGCCCGGGCCGCCGCTGCCGAGGCAGCGGCGATGGTCCCGGTGGTTGTCGCCCCCACGTTGCCCTTCGGCTCGTCGCATCACCATCTGCCGTTCGGCGGCACCATGTCCCTCCAGACGGAGACCTTCTATCGCGTGGTGTCCGAACTGGTAGAGTCGCTGATCACGGGCGGGTTCCGTCGGATCTATATCCTCAACGGACACGGCGGGAATCAGGAACTCATTGCGCTCGTGGCCCGCGACCTGGCCCAGCGGCATCCCGTGGCGATCACCGCGGCGTCGTACTGGACGGTGGCCTGGGACGCGCTGGTGGCCGCAGGCGCGCACCTGGCGGGCCGGCTTCCGGGACACGCGGGGGCGTACGAGACGGCGCAGGTACTGGCCATGCGGCCCGACCTGGTGCGGCAGCCGCTCCCCCATCGCGATGAAGGCGACGAGCCATTCCACACCGACCCCCGGGGATGGCGGGCCGTTCGCCTCGAGCGCCATGGCTCCTGGCAGGCCCTCAACGGATACACCGATAGTCCCGATCGCGCCACCGCAGAGCGCGGGCAGACCTATCTCGCCGCCGTGGTGCGCGCGGTGGCCGCGGCGCTGGTGGAATTCTATGGCCGATCCTGACCGGGTCACGCACCTGGCCAGCCTGTTGCGGGAGGCCGGCGCCGCGCACCACCAGGCCTACCGGCACGCCGCGGGTCAGGATCCCGAGTGGCCGATCTGGTACGCCAGGTGGCTGTACGAGCGGGTCGGCGGATTCTTCTCGACACCCGTGACGAGGAGCGAGCTGACCTACCTGCTCGTGGCCGCGGAGCGCGCGCGGGTTGCCACAGACCCCACCGGCGACTGGCCGGCCTTCTACGCGCGGTTCATCCTCGAGCAGCGCCCGTGAGCCATGACGGCAGGCGCGAGGTGCACGAGTCGGGTTGCCCGGACCCGGAGGGCCTGGTCCGCCGCCAGGTCGACGCGCTGAACCGCCGCGACCTGGACGGGTTGGTTGCGTTCTATGCCATCGACGCCGTGCTGGAGATGGCGGCCGGGAGACCGGTCGTCGGCCGCGCGGCCATTCGGCGCGCGTACGAGCGCTACATACGGGAGTGGGATGATCAGGTCACGCTGGCGCGCGTCAGCGTGTCCGGCACCACCGTGACCGCCGAGGGGATTGCGACCGGGCGGCACAGGGCGCTTCGGCTGAACATTCCAGGCCGGATCCCGGTACCGCTGCACCCGTACCGGCATGCGTTCCGTGCGTCCTGGGAGATCCGCGGAGGCAAGATCCGCCGCCACCGCGTCGAGTACGATCCGGAGGAGCTGGTCCGGCAGTTGCTGGATGTGGACGGGTGAGCGCCGTAGCGGCCGGGCAGGGGGTGTGCCGAGGGTCGCCGAACCCCGCTACGCATGGACGCCGCCCGCGAGATCGCCACGCTGGCCCAGCGCGTGCGCGCCAACGTCGAACGGGTGATCGTCGGCAAGGCCGAGGTCATCGAGCAGGCGCTGGTGGCCGTGCTGTGCGAGGGGCACATCCTCATCGAGGACGTCCCCGGCATCGGCAAGACGATGCTGGCCAAGGCGCTGGCACGGTCTCTGGGGTGCTCCTTCCGGCGCATTCAGTGCACGCCCGATCTGCTCCCGTCGGATATCACCGGGCTGGAGTTCTTCAACCAGAAGACGCAGGCATTCGAGTTTCGGCCGGGGCCCATCTTCGCGCAGATCGTGCTTGCCGACGAGATCAACCGTGCCACCCCCCGCACCCAGTCCGCCCTGCTGGAGAGCATGGAGGAGCGGCAGGTCACCATCGAGGGTCAGACGCGGCCGCTGGCGCGGCCATTCCTGGTGCTGGCGACTCAGAACCCGGTCGAACTCCAGGGCACGTTTCCGCTCCCCGAGGCCCAGCTCGACCGGTTTCTCCTTCGGCTGGTTTTGGGTTATCCCGCTCCCCAGGACGAGCAGGAGATCCTGCGGCGGTACCGGACCGGGCGGCCGCTCGATGACCTGGAGCCCGTGGCCACACCAGAGGAGGTGCTGGCCATGATCGAGGCTGTCCGCACCATCTACGTGAGTCCGGCGGTGGAAGCCTACATTGTCGCTCTCGCGCGGGCGACCCGAGCCCATCCTGAAGTGGAGTTGGGCCTCAGCCCGCGCGGCAGCCTGGGTCTGCACCGCGCCGCGCAGGCGCGAGCGGCGATCTCTGGCCGTGTCTTCGTCCTCCCTGACGACGTGAAGGCCATGGCGCCGGCGGTCTGCGCCCACCGGTTGATGTTGTCCGGCGGCGCGCGCCTGCGCGACCGCACAGCGGCCGAAGTCGTGGCGGAAGTCCTGCATACGGTGCCCGCGCCGGTCGAACGCGAAGTGAGACCGTAGCGCCTCAGTGCCGGACCGGGGGCGATACCGGTGTTCTCCCAGACGTGGCTCCTCGTCGGCGGGTTGCTCCTCGCCATCGGGCTGGCGGCCCATGCGGGCGGGCCATTCCTGATCGGTGCCATCGTGCTGCTGGGCGCCGGCACCTCGTATCTCACCCATCGCTACTGCCTGAGCCGGGTGGAGTTTCGGCGCAGATTCACCCCCAGGCGCGCATTCTACGGTGAGGAGATCACCCTGGTGCTGGAGATCACCAACCGCAAACCGCTGCCGCTGGCCTGGCTCGAGGTGACCGACGAGTTGCCTGAGGAGATCGTCCCGCGGCGCGGCCGCCTGATCCCCAGCCTGCGCCAGCGGCGGCAGCACTTGGTGCATCTCTTCTCGCTGCGGTGGTACGAGCGCGTGCGCCGCCGCGTCACCATCACGTGCACGGCACGCGGGTGCTTCCCGTTGGGCCCAGCCCGCCTACGTGCCGGGGATCTCTTCGGGATCACGTCCCGGGATCAGACCCTTGAGGATGTACAGTATCTCATCGTGTACCCGAAAGTCGTCCCGCTGGAGGCGCTGGGCATTCCCGCGCTCCACCCCACTGGCGACTTCAGGGCGCCGCGCCTCATACTGGAGGATCCCACGCGAACGGTCGGCGCACGGGACTACCGCACGACGGATCCGCTGCGGCGCGTGCACTGGAAGGCGACGGCGCGCCTGGGTCGGTTGCAGACGCGGCAGTACGAACCCACCACGGCGCACCGCCTCGTGCTGTTTCTGAACCTGGACACGCTGGGCGAGTACGCCGAGTACCGAGGGTTCGTGCGGCCCCTGCTGGAGCTCAACGTCATGACGGCTGCCTCCGCCGCGGCATGGGCGACCGTTCAGCTGTATCCGGTCGGCCTGTTCGCCAACGGCTACCTGCCCGAGGGCCTCCAGCGGGTCCGGCTGGCCCCGGCCCTGGGCGAGGCACACCTGAGACGTATCCTCGAGGCGCTGGCCAAGGTGTATCCCACGCCGGTCATCCCGCTGGGAGACCTCATGCTGCTCGAGGCGGCCGGCTTGCCGTGGGGCTCCACGTCGGTGGTGATCACGGCGGTCGTTGATCCGCCGCTGCTGGCGGGCATCGCGGGTCTGCGGGATGCCGGTTGTGCGGTGGTCCTGGTGCTCGTCGGCGATCGCGTGCGCGACCCGGGCCTCGGGATCCCGACCTATCGGGTTGCGGGTGAGGTGGGCTGGCGTGCGATGGACGAGATCCGCCTGGTCTGAACGCCCCAGCGGCGCGGCCGATGGGCGGCTTGGGGGCTCCTCTGGCGAGTCCGGCGGGCGGCCGTCTGCGCGGCGGGGTGCACCGAGCTTCTGGGAAGGCGTGCGGCGGGTGCTCCCATCGGTCCGCACCGCCATGGAGTACTGCTGGCTGTACCCCTGGGTGGTGGTACTGGGCAGCGGTGCCTACGGTGATCCCGACCCGCTGCTGGGCCCGGGCTGGGCGTTCCTGCTCATGCTCGGTGGACAGCTCCTGACCAGGTCGGTGCTCGCCCGCGGCGGATCGCTGCGGCGCGCGCGTGGCTTCCTGGTCTGCACGGGTGTCGTGCTGGGCTTCCTGTCGGTCCGGGCACAGCACTATCAGGGTATCCCGGCCTGGAATCCGGCGTGGATCGGTGCCCTGCTGCGCGCGGCGCACGATACGCTGCCGGCCGTGCCAAAGCCGGTGCTCGCAGCGCTGGCGGCCGCCGCCCTGTGGTGGCGCGGGTTGGCGCTCGGTACGCGGGACACTGACGCCGGCGGCATCGAGGCGGCCTATAAGACCGGCGTGGCCGCCGTCGTCGTGTACTTCCTGGCCGCGGCGATCTACGCGGACACCGCCGGCTTTCGGGCCGCCGGACCGGCGATGCCGGGCTCGATGCCGGCCTTCTTCCTGCTGGGCCTGTCGGCGCTGGCGCTGGCACGGCTGGCCGTCATCTGGGACCGCGGCCAACCCGACGAGCGCGCGCATTTCCCGGTCAGGGGTTGGGCGCTGCTGATCGTCGGCATCGTGGGGTTGATTCTGCTGGTAGCCAGCATGAGCGCAGGGCTGGCCGCGGCCGACATCTTCACATACGTCGGCCTGGCCCTGCGGCCGCTGCTGCCCGTGCTGGAGGTCGTCTTCCTCATGCTGTTCTTCGTCGCCGAGATCCTGGCTCGGGTCATCATCGCCATACTCTCCCGCATCCCACAACGGGGTGGGCGAGAGGCAATCCCGCCATCTGCTGGGCTCGATGACCTGTTGCGGCGGCTGCGGGAGATCAACGTGCATCCCACGGTGGTTGAAGGCGCGCGGTGGAGCATGGTACTGCTGGCGACCATCCTGCTCTGCCTGGGGATGGCGCTCACCGTGGTCCTGATGCGCCGGCGGGCGGGGCAGCCTGACGAGGACGAGCACGAGTCCGTGTGGTCAACCAGGGGGCTGTTGCGCGGGCTGGGAGGTCTGGTCCCCAGGTTCCGGTCGCGCCGCGCTCCGGCCGATGAGCCACTCGATCCGGCGATCAGGAGCCTGCGGCGGATCTACCGAGAGCTGCTCGTTCTCGGTCGGACAGCCGGGGCGCCACGGCATCCTGCCACCACGCCCCGCGAGTACAATCCCCGGCTGACCGGTGCCCTGCCGGCTGCCGCTGCGGAGATCGCAACCCTGACCGAGGCCTACGAGCGCGTGCGATACGGGGGCTGGCGTCCCCCCCGTGGCTGCGGTGGCGGCGGCCAGAGAGGCCCTGGGCCGGGTCAGGGCCGCCATGCCTTCCGGGCGGTGAGGCTCGCTACAACCGCGCTCACTGCCTCGTCGATGGTGAGCGCGACCGGACCGGGGAGACCCCGCGTGGACATGGACGCCGCTCCGGGCCCACCCCACACGATCGTTACCCCGCCACGCCTCCTGTGGAGCCCCTCGACCGCCTCTTGCGCGGCGATCCAGGGCTCGAGATGCTCCGGCATCGTGGCGGCCACCACGGCAACCCGGGCGCCCAACCGCTCGACCGCAGCGAGCGTCGCGTCAACGGGCGTCGCCTGGCCAAGACTCACGACCGGAACGCCACGGCGCCGCAGTTCCATGGTGACCGCGAGCAGTCCCAGCTCGTGGAGCTCCCCAGGCGCGCAGGCGCAGATGACTGGGGAGAGACCGGGTGTTACCTGATAGACGTCCATCAGTCGTAGCGCAAACCGCCGCGTCAATCCGCTGGCGAAGTGCTCCTGAGGCACGTTCACCAGCCCAGCTTCCCAGTCGCGGCCGACCTGGGCGACCGCTGGCAGCAGGACCATGCGAAAGACCTCGTGCGGTCGCAGGATCGAGGTGGCGCGCCGTAGCACATCCCCAGCCGCGTCTTCGTCGTAGGCGAGGCACGCGGCCCGCAGATCCGAGATCAGAGCCGGGAT
>JAVKIJ010000099.1:0-9506 GCA_031459535.1 Candidatus Fervidifonticultor quintus
TCCATGATCCGATCGCCCAGGTCGACGACCAGCATCGGTGCAAACCGCTCCATCGCGTCCAGGAAGGCCTCGAGCAGCCGGTCGGCCTGGGAGCCTCTCCTGGTCTCCCGGTCGGGCCCGAAATGGATGTCACTGATAAGGCCGACCCGCATGATCTGCCTGCCTGGGACCTTCGTCGCCAACCGCTATCCCGTCGGCGCCCCGCAGAAAGCGGTGGATCACCATCATGGCCGCGCCCAACGCGATGGAGTTCTCCTTCAGCGAAGCTGGCCTCACTTCCAGCTGGCGCCGGTGTGGCTGGCAGGCGTTGAGCGCGGCAATATGCTCCGCAAGCGCGGGGAACACCAGATCCACCAGATGGGGATGGCTGCTCCCGATGACCAGCAGTTCAGGGCCGATCAGGTTCACCAGATTCCGGATGGCCACGAAGATACGGGCAGCCAGATCGCCGACCAGGGCCGCGGCCGACTCGTCGCCCTGGCGGATCTGACCGGCCAGCCAGGCATAGATCGCATCCCCGTCGGCACCGTCGGGCAGGGGCGGATCAGCCCCGGGCTGCTGGACGTGTTGGCGGATTCTCGACGCGACGGCGTCGGTGGCCGCATACAGCTCCAGGCACCCGCGATTCCCGCAGCTACACGCCGGACCATCGGGATCGACGCTGGTGTGACCGAGGCCGAATGACGCCAGGCTCCGGTGAATGTGGCCGTTGAGGACGATGCCGGAGCCGATGCCGTAGCCCAGCGTGATGTAGACCAGGCTGTGCCGGTCCCGGGCGGCCCCGAGCGTCATCTCCCCGAACGCCGCCGCGTTCGATCCCACATCCACTACGACCGGCACGCCAAACGCCGCCTCGAGCCGTGCACGAAACGGGATGTCGGCGCCGCGGGCGAAGTGCAGGGGCTGTCGGACCACACCTTCCGCGGCGTCGACCGGACCGATGGTCCCGATCCCCACACCCAGCAACCTACTCCGGGGCGTCCGGGTCCGCCTGAGAACCGTCCGGCACACGCGCACGACCTGATCCACGACCGCCTCGGCAGAAACTTCCGGACTGGCGGGTTCGACCGCGCGCGCAACCAGCGCTCCCCGCAGGTCGGCCAGGATGACGGTCAACTTGTCCCGGCGGACGTCAATCCCGAGCGCGACGCGCGCACGAGGGTCCACTTCGAGAAACACCGGCGCCCGGCCGCCGCGGGGCCCCACCTGCCCGCGGCCGTTCTCCCTCAGCAGCCCGCTGGCGAGCAGGTCGCCTACAATGGCCGATATCGAGGGCTTCGTCAGGCCCAGGCGGCGGCTCAACTCGGCGCGGGAAATCGCGCCCGCCCGGTAGGTGGCCCATAGGACCTCCAGGCGGTGGCGACTCCTGATTTCCTGGGCCAGTCCCATGGGTGATTCAGGTCGAAGTTAGTAATCTTTCTTTACTAGCCTTATTCGCCGGAAGCCACGTCGCTCCTCCCATCCTGCGTCCCGGGGACGGGTCAGATGCGGCCGCGCCGGCGGGGATCGGCCCAGTCCCGCAACCCGTCGCCCAGGAGGTTGAACCCCAGGACCGTCGCCGCGATCCCCAGGCCCGGCCACAACGCCGGATACGGTGACAGGAACATGAAGCTCTGCGCCTCGCGCAGCATTCGACCCCAGCTCGCCGTCGGCGGCTGTGTGCCCAGGCCCAGATAGGACAGGGCCGCCTCGATGAGGACCGCCGCGGCCATGGCCAGGGACGCCTGGATGATGATGGGGCCCCACACATTCGGCACGATGTGCCGCAGCAGTACCTGCGCGCCCGAGGCGCCCAGTGCCCGCGCGGCCTCCGTGTAGGGCTGCGCCTTGGCGGCCAGCACACCGGCCCGGGCCAGCCGGGCGAAAATCGGCACTGTGGCCAGGCCCACGGCCGTCATGGAGCTCGTCGCACCCGGTCGCCACGCCGTGGCCAGCAGCAGGGCCAGGAGCACGGCTGGAAAGGCGTAGAGCGCTTCCAGCAGGGTCATCAGGGCCCGGTCCAGCCACCCCCCGGCATAGCCGGCGACCACACCGAGGGCCGCCCCCAGGGCCAGCCCGATGCCAACGGCGACCAGGCCGACCCACAGCGCGTTGCGGGAACCAGCCATCATCCGGGCCCCAAGGTCGCGGCCGAAGTGGTCGGTGCCCAGGACGTGGCCGCGGGACGGCGGGGCCAGGCGCTGCAGGAAGTCGGCGGCGTCCGGGTCGTGAGGCATCCAGACCAGGCTCACCAGGGCGGTACCGACCACCACGACGACCAGCACGCCCCCGACACGCAACCCTGCCGGCAGTCTCCAGCGCTTACCCATAGGTGACGCGCGGATCCAGCATGCCGTAGAGGAGGTCGGTCAGCAGGTTCAGGCCGACGATCATCCCGGCCAGCACCAGGACGACCCCCTGGACCAGAGGGTAGTCGCGTGCCTCGATCCCGGTCAGGACCAGGGTCCCCAGGCCGGGCAGCGCGAAGACGGCTTCCACCACCACACCGGCGGTGAGCAGTTGTGCGAACTCGAGGCCCAGCACGGTCACGATGGGGATGGCGGCGTTGCGCAGGGCATGGCGGATGATCACGGCCCGCTCGGCCAGGCCCTTGGCCCGGGCCGTGCGCGTGTAGTCCTCGTGCAAGACCTCCAGCAGGCTGCCGCGCACGATGCGGGTCATCAGGGCCGCCCGTGCCAGGGCCAGCGTCGCAATGGGCAGGATCAGGTGGACGGCGGCCCGCCCTGGGTGCTGCCATCCCGGGAAGCCGCCCGACGGCAACGCGTGCAGCCGCGCCGAGAACACCAGGATCAACATCAACCCCACCCAGAACGACGGCAGGATCAGACCGGTGAGGGCGAACCCGCTGACGGTGAGATCCAGGCGGCGTCCCTCAGATCGCGCCGCTACGCTGCCGAGCAGCGTTCCCAGCCCGGCGGCCAGTGCCATGCTCAGCAGGACCAGCGGGAGCGTAAGCGACAACCTGGCGCCGATGAGCTCGCGCACCGGCCTCCCGTAGCGAATGGACGTCCCCAGGTCTCCCCGCGCGACCCGTCCGACCCACTCCACGTAGCGCTGGACCGGAGGCCGGTCGAGCCCCAGCGCATGACGAAGGGCCCGGAGCGCCTCAGGACTCGCCTCCAGGCCCAGGATCGTCTGTGCCGGATCCCCCGGCACGAGCAGCAGTGCGCCGAACACCAGGGTCGTGGCCAGCAGCATGGTCAGCGCAGCGCCCAGCAGCCGCTGCGCCACGAAGCCCCACATCAGCGCTGCAGGTACACCTCGGTGACGTTCATGCTGGGCGTGGGCTGATCGGTCCACCAGCCCGTGACGCTGCGCTTCATGGCGGCCACGTATGGCGCATTCATGACCCACACATTCACCGCGTCCTCGGCCAGCATGCGCTGCAGATCCTTCATCAGGTTGCATGCGCGCTCCGGGTGGTTCAGCCGCTGGTACTCCTGGAGCGTCTGGACGAAGCGCGGGTTGTTGTAGCGGAAGTAGTAGTTGGGGTTCGCGTAGATCTCGATGTCGTTGGGCTCCGAGTGCCCGATGATGGTCATCTGGTAGTCGGCGCCGCGGAAGACCCGCGACAGCCACGTCGCCCACTCTACCACTTCCAGCCGGGCCTGCACGCCCACCCGCGCCAGTTGCGCCGCGATGGCCTCCCCGATGCGGCGCTCGTAGGGGTACGGAGCCGCCAGCGTGAACGTGAACGCCAGCGGATTGCCCGCTCCGAATCCCGCCTCCGCGAGCAGCGCCCGCGCCCGGGCCGGATCAGGCGCATAGAAGTTGGACAGGTCCACGTAGCACCACTCGCCGGGCGAGCGGTGACTCCCAATCTTGGTCCCGAAGCCCATCATGACCCCGCGGACCAGCTCGTCTTTGTTGATGGCGTACTGCATGGCGCGTCGGACGCGGATGTCGTCGAAGGGCGGCCGCGAGTTGTTCATCCCCACGGTGATCTCCGTGGTGGTGGTGCCAGTGACCAGCTTCAGGTTCGGATCCCGCTGGACGGCCAGCGCGTTTTCCGGGATGACACCATACCCGAGGACGTCCAGGTCTCCGGCCCGCAGCGCCGCCAGTTGCGCATTCTGGTCGGGCAGGAACCGAAACGTCACCCGCTCGAGGTACGGCCGGCCCTGCAGGTAGTACTGGCCGAACCGCTCCAGCCGCACCCCGACGCCGCGCTCCCAGGCAGCGAACCGGAACGGGCCCGTGCCGACCGGCTGCGTCTTCTGCTCGTCGACGCGGCCCCGGGGACCGATGACGGAGTCCGGCCGGGCCAGGTTGATGAGGAACTCGGTGTTGGGCTGCCTCAGGCGGAAGACGACGGTGTAGGGGTTGGGGGCCTCGACCCTGACGATGTCGCGGTAGTACTCGGGATGCGTGTGGCCCGACTTGGGGTCACGAGCCCGCTCGAACTTGAACAGGACGGCATCCGCCGTAAAGGCGCTGCCGTCGTGGAACCGGACGTTACGCCGCAGCATGAAGGTGTAGGTCAGGCCCCCGGGCGAGACCTTCCAGCTCTCGGCGAGGGCGGGGATGATCTCGCCCTTTGCGTTGAACTTCACCAGCCCCTGGAGCACGTTGTCATAGAGGATGCGGGCGATCTCCTGGGAGGTCGACGCGGTAGGGTCCAGCAGCGGCGGCTCCGCATTAATAGCGATGGTCAGGCTGCCGCCCGGTGCCTGGGCTCCCGCAACGCCCCCAAGGCTCAGCAGGACTACCAGCAATATACCGGCAGGTCTCATGTGTGTCCCCCCTCTGGATGTGGCCGGTCCGGCCGACCTGGATCTCGCCACACCGTTAATCGGGTATCTCCGTCATGGAGGACGCGAATTCCTACACGGCCGGACCTGGGGTCAGACCCCTGGGGAGTGCTACGATGGACTTGTGAGGGAAGCCGACTCCACCGGGCGATTGGGCGGGAAGAGGCGCAGGCAGAACATCACCGCCGCAGACCTGGGCATTGACCTGGCCTCCGGTCGGGAAGACGAGCAGTTCAAGTGGTTCCTGGCCTGCCTCCTGTTCGGGAAGCCCATCCAGCAAGCCGTCGCACGACGCGCCTACGAGGAGTTCGTCAAGGAGGGGTTGGTCACGCCCGAGGCCATCCTCGAGGCAGGGTGGGACCGGCTGGTTGCCGTGCTCGATCGCGGACGCTACGTCCGTTATGACTTCTCCACCGCCACGAAGCTCCTGGAGGTCTGCCGGACGCTCAAGGAGCGCTACGGCAGCCTCGCCAACCTGCTGGGGCGTGCCTCGAGCCCCCAAGACCTGGTCGCGCGCCTCCTCGAGTTCAAGGGCATCGGGCCCGTGACGGCCCGTATCTTCCTTCGCGGGATGCGCGGCACGCGGACCTCGAAGTGACCGCAGGCCTTGCCCCTACTTCTGCCCCTTGCCTGCTTGCGTTCGAATCCGGCGCAGGATACGATCAGCTCGGGGTCGGATTCGCAAGTCTATTTCACAATGTGAGAAGCCGTCATGGCGGCATCTGATGCGGTTGCGGAACGCATGGCGCGGATGCGCAACCGGCTTGCCCCCAGCCTTGCCGAGGACTGGCCCAACCTGCCCATCTCTCACGGCGAGGGTACGTATGTGTACGGGCTGGACGGCCGGCGGTATCTGGACTTCGTCTCGGGCATGGCCGCCTGCAACCTGGGCCACCGCCACCCCAGGGTCGTCGAAGCCGCCAGGGCCCAGCTCGACAAATTGATCCACGGCCCCATCGGTGTCGTGGTCTATGATTCGATCCTCCAACTGAGCGAAGAGCTCGCGCGGGTCACCCCCGGCGAGCTCGACATGTTTTTCTGGAGCAACGGCGGCACCGAGGCCGTGGAAGGGGCCCTCAAGCTGGCCAGGTACGTCACCCGCCGGCCGGCCGTCGTGGCATTCATCGGGGGCTTCCACGGCCGGTCGCTCGGTTCGGCGTCGGTCACCACGTCGAACGTGAAGTACCGCCACCACTACGAACCCCTGTTGCCGTCGGTCTACCACGTGCCGTTCCCCTACTGCTTCCGTTGTCCCTACCGGAAAGGCTCCGGCTGTTGCGACGATCCGTTCCACAGTCTGGACCGGCTCTTCAGGCACGTGGTCGCTCCCGATGACGTCGCGGCGATCCTCGTGGAGCCCATCCTGGGCGAGGGCGGCTACGTGGTACCGCCGCCGGACTTCCTGCCCCGGCTGCGGGCTCTGTGCGACCAGCACGGCATCCTCCTGATCTTTGACGAGATCCAGACCGGCTTCGGCCGCACCGGCGAGATGTTCGCCGCCCAGACGTTTGGCGTAACCCCCGATGTCCTGGTGCTCTCCAAGGCCATCGCCTCCGGCTTCCCGCTCAGCGTCGTGGCCGCACCTCCGGCCCTGATGCGGCAGTGGACTGCCGGCGCCCACGGAACGACGTTCGGGGGCAACCCCATCGCGTGCGCGGCCGCGGTCGCCACGCTCGAGGCCCTGAGAGAGGAGCGCGTGCTGGAGAACGCCCGAGCGCGCGGGCAGGAAGCCACCGACCGGCTCGTGGCCCTGGCCGGGCGGACGCCGTTCATCGGAGACGTGCGGGGGAAGGGGTTGATGATCGGCGTGGAGTTCGTCGACCCCGCTTTGAACGGGGCGCCGAGCGGTGCGATCGTCCGCCGCGTCCTCGAGGAGTGCCTTCGCCGCGGGCTGATCCTCTACCCGGCGGGCCACGCCGGCCACGTGCTCCGGTTCATCCCGCCGCTCACCGTGACCCCCAACCAGCTCGATGAGGGGCTGGCCATCCTCGAAGAGGTCGTCCTGGGACTCTCACCGTGAGGTCGGCGGCGGGTCACCCTCAACGAAAGGAGGTGATGCCGTGAGCGGGTCTGAGCTGTTCTGGAAGTCCGGGACCTGGCTGTTCATCGTGGGACAGATCCTGGTCCTCGTCATTGTAGCGATCATCTACGCCTATCAGGCCCGGAAAGAACAGGAAGCGCGGCAAGGTTCCCGATAGACCGATGCCACGGCGACCAACGACCGACGGCATGGTGTCGCTTCGGCTTGGCAGGCCAGAGAGGAGGGAAAGCAGGTGATTGCGGCCTACGTCGTCTTCGTGCTGTACCTCGTGGTGCTGCTGGGCATCGGCTGGTACTTCATGAACCGCGTCAAGACGTATGAGGACTTCATGATCGGGGGCCGCAAGATCGGCCCGTTTGCGTCCTCGTTCTCGCTGGTGTCCTCGTACATGAGCGGGTACACCTACACGGCCGCCCCCGGCCTCAGCTACAGAACCGGATACTCCACGCTCTGGTGGGCGACCGGCGACGCGCCCGGTAACTCCCTGAGTTTCGGCGTGCTGGGACGCCGCCTGCGACGGTATGCCGAGGCCCTGCGGGCGATCACCCTGCCCGAATACTACGAGCACCGTTTCAACAGCCCGCCGCTGCGCGTGCTCTCGGGCTTGATCGTGCTCATCACAGTGTCCATGTACCTGGTCGCCCAGTTCGTCGCCTCCGGCAAGCTCGTCAGCGTCATGTTCAACACCAGCTACGTCACCGGCATGATCATCGGCAGCGTGGTCGTCATCGTCTATACGTTCATGGGCGGCTACCTGGCGGTCGTCTACACGGACGTCATCCAGTTCTCCCTCATGTGGTTGTTCACCCACGTCCTGTTCTGGACGTCGCTGGCCCTGGCCGGCGGTTTCGCGGCGTTCAACGACAAGCTGGCGGCCATCAGCCCGGCGCTGGTGGTCCCCGCGGGGCCTGACGCCGCCTACGGCACGTTCATGGCGGCGCTCACGCCCATCGTGCTCATCATCATGGGGTCGTTCGGCCTCCCGCACGTGACCATCCGGCACCTGTCGCTGAAGGATCCCCGCAATGCCCGGCACGCGATGCTCATCACCGCCATCTTCGTGGCGACGTTCTCGTTCATCTACTACATGACGGGCGCCCTGGCCCGCGTGCTCCTGCTCGAGCCGCCCAAGGACGTGGAGGAAGCGGGCATCCGGCTCTGGTTTGCGGTCCTGCATCCGGTGTTCGCCGGGCTCATGAGCTCGGCTGCGGTGGCGTCCATCATGTCCACCGCCGACTCGTTCCTGATCCTGCTGGTGTCCACGGTGTCTCACGACTTCCTGGACCGGTTCTTCATGCCGAAGGCGACGGACGAGCAGCGGATCAAGGTGGGACGCTACCTGGTGGCGGTCCTGGCCGTCCTGGCCTTCCTGGTGGCCATCAGGCCTCCGGCCCTGGTGTTCACCATTGTCATCTTCGCGTTCGGCGCCATGGCCCTGGCCTTCGGTGTGCCCAACCTGTTCTCCGTGTACTGGAAGCGCACGACCGAGGCCGGCGTGCTGGCGTGCATGATCCTCTCCCTGGTCGTCTACGTGGGCGCCACCGCCTGGAAGTGGAACATCCTGGGCCTGCATCCCTTCATGCTGGGCCTGATCGTGGCCGTGGTGGCCATCGTGGTGGGATCGCTGCTCTCCAGGCCTCCTGCGGGTGAGCCGGAGGCGGTCTTCGATGCGGTCGGGGGCTACGGCGACCTGCCTGCTCCGGTGAGGGCCCATGCCTCGGCCGCGGTCGGCGAGGAGATCGGCGCGGCGATCGGCTCGCTGACGCGCCGGGTTCCGCCGGAAGCCATCGGGACCGGGGTCCGGATCTTGGCGCCGGCTCCGCTGCCCGAGGCATCCGGGTAGTTCGGGGTTCGTGCGGGCGGCAGCCCGCGCTCTCCGGCAGGGAGCGATCACGTGGCGATGCGACGCTGGGTTGCCCGGGTTACGGAGCTGCCGCCCGCGGTGCAGCAGGAAGCGCGGAAGATCGAGCCCCTGGGGATGATGCTCTATCCCTACTGGGAAGTGGACGTGCACGTCCATGTCAAGGCACCGTTGCTGCCCCGCGTCAGCCGGCGATGGCGCGCCGCGGTGGACGGCATTACCGGACAACCGGTCGTGCTCCATCCAGACCTCCCGGTTGCGGGCGATGACCGGCAGGATGGGGCCCACCAGGGACAGGCGGCCGGACCGTCCACTGAGATCCTGTCCGTCACTCCATTCGCCCTGGCTGCGGAGCAGGTGGATCGCGAGCGCCTGCGAACGTGAGCCTGCGCATTGGAGACGCGCGCCCCGTGTACAAGGAACTCCGGCTGTTCGCCGTTGATTTCCACAACGGGTCGAGAGCCCTGCTGGCCCTCGACACGGTGACCGGCGAGTACGGGGTGGCGCCTCCGGACGCGCTGGCCGCCCTCCGGGCTTTACAGACCGCCGGCGCAGAGGAGAGGAAGGAGGAGGCATGTACACCGGGATGGCCCGCTGGGACCACCTGACCTGGCAGGAGATCGGCGAACGCCTGACGCGGGGCGCCATCGCCGTGCTGCCAGTGGGATCCGTTGAACAGCACGGGCCCCATCTGCCGGTGGCCACCGACGTCCTGATCCCTGTCGGGCTGGCCGACCGTGTGGCCGGGGCCCTGGGTGCAGACGATCTGGGCGCCCGGTTGGTGATGCTGCCACCGTTCTACTACACGTACGCCAAGCACAGCAACTGGTGGCCGGGCACGCTCAACCTCGAC